>NZ_JAGRQY010000107.1:0-31131 GCF_018223905.1 Klebsiella sp. 28 | reverse complement strand
TTGATGGCTATGAAAGTTATTCCGTAATAAATAATGATGAAGCGCAATATTCTGGCAGTGGTGATCCCTGCCCTGCTGGTAGCCGGTGCAGCCAACGCTGCAGAAATCTATAACAAAAACGGCAACAAACTGGACTTCTATGGAAAAATGGTCGGCGAGCACGTCTGGACCACCAATGGCGACACCAGTAGCGACGATACCACCTATGCCCGTATCGGCCTGAAAGGCGAAACTCAGATCAACGATCAGCTGATCGGCTACGGCCAGTGGGAATACAACATGGACGCGTCCAATGTTGAAGGTTCCCAGACCACAAAAACCCGTCTGGCGTTCGCGGGCCTGAAAGCGGGCGAATATGGTTCATTCGACTATGGCCGTAACTACGGCGCGATCTACGACGTCGAAGCGGCAACCGATATGCTGGTTGAATGGGGCGGTGACGGCTGGAACTATACCGACAACTACATGACCGGTCGTACCAACGGCGTCGCAACCTACCGTAACTCCGACTTCTTCGGTCTGGTTGACGGTCTGAGCTTCGCGCTGCAGTACCAGGGTAAAAACGACCATGACCGTGCGATTCGCAAGCAGAATGGCGACGGCTTCAGCACCGCAGCCACCTACGCGTTCGACAACGGTATCGCACTGTCTGCAGGCTACTCCAGCTCTAACCGTAGCGTCGATCAGAAAGCTGACGGCAATGGCGACAAAGCCGAAGCCTGGGCGACCTCTGCAAAATATGACGCTAACAACATCTATGCGGCCGTCATGTACTCCCAGACTTACAACATGACTCCGGAAGAAGATAACCACTTCGCCGGTAAAACTCAGAACTTTGAAGCAGTTGTACAGTATCAGTTTGACTTCGGCCTGCGTCCGTCCATCGGCTACGTACAGACCAAAGGCAAGGACCTGCAGTCGCGTGCTGGCTTCTCCGGCGGCGATGCGGATCTGGTTAAATACATCGAAGTGGGTACCTGGTACTACTTTAACAAGAACATGAACGTCTACGCTGCGTATAAATTCAACCAGCTGGACGACAACGATTACACCAAAGCGGCTGGTGTCGCCACTGACGACCAGGCGGCCGTGGGTATCGTTTACCAGTTCTAATCTGCAGTACCCCCCTTCGTGATATGCCTTCAAAGCAGGACTTCGGTCCTGCTTTTCTGTATTCGTGAGACAAAGATCGTCTCTTTCGAAAACCTTCGCGCTTTTTGTCGCAAACGGTTGGCAATTCGTTATTCTCCCGTTAACCTGATAGCGGATTTCCCTTCAGTAATCACAATGGAACCTCGTCATGTTTGAGAACATTACCGCCGCCCCAGCCGACCCGATTTTAGGTCTGGCCGATCTGTTTCGTGCCGATGACCGCCCTGAAAAAATTAACCTCGGAATTGGTGTTTACAAGGATGAAACCGGTAAAACGCCCGTTCTGACCAGCGTCAAAAAAGCAGAGCAGTATCTGCTGGAAAATGAAACGACTAAAAACTATCTGGGCATCGATGGTATTCCTGAATTTGGTCGCTGCACCCAGGAGCTGCTGTTCGGTAAAGGCAATGCGATTATCGCTGATAAACGCGCCCGCACCGCGCAGACACCGGGCGGTACCGGTGCGCTGCGTGTCGCCGCAGACTTCCTCGCCAAAAACACCGACGTGAAACGTGTGTGGGTAAGTAATCCGAGCTGGCCGAACCATAAAAGCGTATTCACCTCTGCCGGGCTGGAAGTGCGCGAATACGCATACTACGACGCGGCTAACCACGCGCTGGACTTTGATGGTCTGCTGGCCAGCCTGAACGAAGCCCAGGCGGGCGACGTGGTACTGTTCCACGGCTGCTGCCACAACCCGACCGGTATCGATCCGACGCTCGATCAGTGGCAGCAGCTGGCGCAGCTGTCGGTGGAAAAAGGCTGGCTACCGCTGTTCGATTTCGCCTACCAGGGCTTCGCCCGCGGTCTGGAAGAAGATGCTGAAGGGCTACGCGCTTTTGCTGCTCTACATAAAGAGCTGCTGGTCGCCAGCTCCTACTCGAAAAACTTTGGCCTGTACAACGAGCGCGTCGGCGCCTGCACTCTGGTCGCCGCGGATCAGGAGACTGTAGACCGCGCCTTCAGTCAGATGAAGTCGGTGATCCGCGCCAACTACTCCAACCCGCCTGCGCATGGCGCCTCCGTGGTCGCCACCATTCTGAGCAACGATGCGCTACGGGCAATCTGGGAGCAGGAACTGACCGATATGCGCCAGCGCATCCAGCGTATGCGTCTGCTGTTCGTCAATACCCTGCAGGAGAAAGGCGCGAGCCGCGACTTCAGCTTTATCAGCCAGCAGAACGGCATGTTCTCATTCAGCGGCCTGACTAAAGAGCAGGTGCTGCGCCTGCGTGAAGAGTTCGCCATCTATGCGGTCGCTTCCGGACGTATCAACGTGGCCGGGATGACGCCTGACAATATGGCGCCGCTGTGCGAAGCCATCGTCGCCGTACTGTAAGCGATAGTATTCGGTATAAAGAAAAAGGCCGCGAATGCGGCCTTTTTTATGTGTTCGCGTCATGTCTGTTACCAGACCGGCATCTCATCCTGCAGAAACGGGTTATTACGGCGTTCCTCACCCAGCGTCGACAGCGGACCATGGCCGGGAATAAAGGTCACATCATCGCCCAGCGGCAACAGCTTTTCCTTGATAGCCGCAATCAGCTGCCCATGGTCGCCGCGCGGAAAATCGCTGCGTCCCACCCCGCCTTTGAAAATCACGTCTCCGGAGATCAGCAGTCGGGAGGCGTCATCAAAAAAGACCACATGGCCCGGCGTATGGCCCGGGCAGTGCAGCACCTGCAGCGCCACATTCCCCACATTGACCACATCGCCTTCATTGAGCCAGCGATCCGGACGCAGCGGTTGGCAATCCTCCAGGCCGAACATCCGGCTTTGCGCCGGTAATCCTTCCAGCCAGAACTCATCCTCTTTTTCCGGACCAATAACCGGTACGCCATAATGCTGCGCCAGTTCAGCCGCGGCGCCAACGTGATCGAGGTGGCCATGCGTCAGCAGGATCTGCATCAGCGTGACGCCAGCCTCCGCCACCACCGCTTTGATACGTTCAGCATCGCCGCCAGGATCGACCAGCGCCGCCAGCCGGGTTTGCCCGCACCAGATAAGAGAACAGTTCTGCGCGAACGCGGTAACCGGAATAATACGATAGTTCATGACGCTCCTTTCGTTACCAGTGCCTTACGGGACCGGTATCAATATGCACAAAGTTACTACGTGGGTAATATCCTACACCACCTGCGCGCATAGATAACGCCGCTTTGCGAATATTGCTTAACGAAATACCTTCAATATGGAAATCCATCGCCTGCCCCTTGGTGTGATAGCTGTGTTTCGCTACACCACGGCTTCGTGCGCGAAGCTCATCGTTGGTATCGAGGGAACGATAGCCAGAGATAAGCTGGACAGGTTTGTTGGTGCCAAGTAGTCCCTGCAACCGATAAAGATGATCGAACAGATTTGGATCGATGGACTTAATTTTATTCGCGCGATAGTCACGGAAAAAATGGTTAAGTCTTGCTAATTCATCCTGAATATAGCCTCTGCCATCGAAAAACTCCGCCCTGAGCGATTCACCGGTATGCAGGTTATTCAGCGTCAAAATACGCGGACGGGGGGTCGAGAGGGTGGCAAATGCCGGCGCAGGGAGAATGGCGGCAGCACCCAGCGCAGCGCCACCCAACGCCAGCAATCTGCGGCGATTAGCGTCAAATTTGTCCATGATAATCAGGTCTACAGTCAATGAATCGTTATATACTTTTTCCGCTTTGCGCGATGCCAGGATCAGCTCGCTATCGCTCGCCACGACCGAGATGTTGCCCGGCAAAGGAGAACGTTCGCGCTAACCGCGCTACGCATTGAGCGGAATGATATGTATATGCACTTCTGGCGCACGAAAGGCACCTTACCGGGCATTATTGCCAACGTCAAGGCAGCCTCACCCCAGGAAAATCGGGCGCTGCAGAGGTGCTGCGCCCTTTTTTACCCAGTGCTAGGACAACAAAATCCATTGAACTACTTCATTTACCTGATTAATTGTTCCGCTTTCGTCAGAATTTGTGCGCTGGATCGCGCGGTGATATCGTAATTGTAAATATCTGTTCGATATTGTGTACGTCCATCAGCGTCCACAAACGCCGTTAAGTAATATAAATTCACCGGTATATTTTGCCGAATATTGACATAGCGCGTATCCCCCTGCTTCAGGGCGTCGGAAATGCGCGTGTCATTCCAGCCCGCGTCCTGCAGCAGCATATTGGCCAGCTCCGAGGCTTTATTCACCCTGACGCAGCCGGAACTGAGCGCACGGACATCCTTCTGAAACAGATTATGGTTCGGCGTATCGTGCAGATAGATAGCATCCGAACTCGGCATATTAAACTTGTAACGCCCCAGTGAATTACGTGCCCCAGGCGCCTGCTGAAAACGGAACGGTAAATTGTTCTCGGTGATGGTTGACCAGTCAACCCGGTAAGGATCGATGGTCTCTTTACTGTTCCAGCCGCGCATCACGGTGTAGCCATGCTGCTCCAGATAGCCAGGATTATTACGCACCTTCGGCAGAATATCTTTGCGCGCCAGGGTGGGCGGTACGTTCCACGGCGGATTGACCACTACGTTGTTCAGCGCGCTGCTCATCATCGGCGTCTTGCGGTCCGGACGTCCGACGATCACCCGCGAGGCCAGCACCTGACTGCCGTCCTGGTAATAGACCAGCGAAAACGCGGGAATATTCACCATGATACCGGTCGATAGTTTGCCTGGCAGCAGACGTAGACGCTGAATGTTCAGCGCCAGCACGCCAGCGCGCTGCGCCGATGAGACATTGAGCCAGTCACGGGTGGATTGGCCGATGACCCCATCCGCCCCCAGCCCCTGCATGGCCTGAAAGCGCTTAACGCCCTCCACCAGCTGGCGATCGTACACACCGCGCGCCGCGGGCTTGCTCTTTTTCTTCGCCGAAGGACTCACCACGTCGCCGGGCAGAACGATATTGGCGGAATTTTCCAGCATCCCAGTACGCTGGAGGATCTCGCGCAGCGCGCCGATATCATTGCTCCATTCTCCCGGGCGCAGCGAGCCGCTGCCGGTCATCTGCGGCCATGGACGTGAATCAGCCACCAGCGCCAGCAGCGACTGGTGCATGGCCTCATACTGCGGATGACGCGGCGCCAGGCCGGCGATAAACGCCGGCAGGGAGCCATTATCCAGCGCCAGCTGCCACTGGTTAATCACCGACAGCGGCGGGGTCGCCATCTTGTACGGTGTCGAGCTATATAACCAGCGGGTCCCCTGGGTGGGGATGCCGCTGATAAAGTGCAGATAGCCCATCATGGCATCAGACAACACCACATCGCGCGCCATGCCGCTGACGGCAGGATCGGTCAGCAGACTGACCCAGGTGGTAAACTGCGGCTGAAAACCGGCGATGGCGATCTCCGCCAGCTGCTGCTGGAACGCCTGCACCGCCTCGCGGTTTTCCCACATCGGTTTCATATCCCTGGCGGCGTATAGCGAGACCAGCGGATTCATAAAGACGGGTTTGTAGCCAGCCGGCAATAGCGCTTCGATCTGGGCGCGACTGTTCGCCGCGGCTTCCATCGACAGCGGCTGCTCACCGGCCAGCTTTGCGACCGCCGGCGATTGCCCGTCGCTTTGCGACAGCGCGACGGAAAGCTCTCCAGGCGTAGCGGAGCTATCACCTGGTACGACTTCAGGCTCTGCGGCCTGGACATTGAACAGCGGAGCAAATGCCATTGCCAGGCTCAGACTGAGCGCTGACAATGGACGACCATACCGTTTCTTAAGCAACATCCCTTGCCCCCTGTTGTCACACATTGCCGCCCACAAATTCGTGGGCTTTAACACAGTATATAAAGACGAAAAGGCTTTTGCCTTACCTAATGTAAAGAAGCTTAAAGATTATACCACCCTGGCATAGCAAGCTGGATAGCAAAAAGGGCAACTTAACGTTGCCCTTTTCAGCGCTTACCCGCCAGTAGTGAGCTGCATCGTCACGAGGCGTCGGCCGTTCCCGGCAGCGCTTCCGGCAGCGGCGCAGCAAACCCGCGCAGCCCCACGACGTGCACATGTTCGTGATTATTGAACACCTTACGCACCAGTTTATAGGTAGTGCCTTTTTCCGGACTGATGTTCTCCGGCGCTGCGATAATCAGCTGCATCTCCAGACGTTCGCACAGCTCGAACAGGGTGGCGATGGAGCGGGCGTCGAGACGCGCCGCTTCATCGAGGAACAGCAGACGGCAAGGCGAGATATCCTTGCCGCGCAGGCGACGGGATTCATCTTCCCAACTCTGCACCACCATCACCAGAATCGACATCCCGGTACCGATAGCTTCCCCGGTAGACAGCGCGCCGGACTCCGCGCGCAGCCAGCCGTCGGAGCCGCGGTTAACTTCCACTTCCATCTCCAGATAGTTGCGGTAGTCGAGCAGCTCTTCACCGATGGTTTGCGGCGTACGCTGCCCCATGTCGATCTGTGGGTTGAGACGCTGATAGAGCTTGGCCAGCGCCTCAGAGAAGGTCAGACGATTGCTGTTAAACAGATCCTGGTGCTGCTCATGCTGCTCGGAGAGCACGTCGAGCAGCATCGAGTGGGTCTCACGCACATTGACGTTCAGACGCACGCTGTTGACCTGGCCGAAGGAGACACTCTGCAGACCCTGGTTGAGCATCCGGATACGGTTCTGCTCGCGCTGAATGGTTTTGCGAATAATGTTGGCCACGCTGCGGGAACTGATCGCCAGCTTCTGTTCACGGTTGGTCAGCTCTTCGGTCAGGCGGCTGAGCTCGATCTCCATCTGCTCGATCGCTTCCACCGGATCATCGGTGCGAATAATATCCTGACGAATACGCTCCCGCAGATGCTGGTACACGGCAACGAAGAACTGAATTTTGCGCTCCGGACGTTTCGGATCTTCCGAGATACGCAGCACGTCACGCAGGTGTTCGTTATCGGCGACCGCCAGACGCAGCGCCCCCAGCGCCTTATCCGACATTGAGCGCAGCTCATCGGCGGAGAGATAGGCCAGCTCGCGGCGATGCAGACGACGTTCGACGCCGTTATCTTTCACCAGACGCATCACCGCGCACCAGCCCGCCTTGGCGGTCACCACCTGCTCGCGCATTTCGCAGTAATCGCGCTCCAGCTTGCGCAGTTTACGGGTCAGGTTGTCCATTTCCGCTTCGCAGAAGGTCAACGCTTTCTCCAGCTGATTGCGTCGGGAGCGGTTATTGCTCAGCTGCATGTGCAGCTCATCGCGACGCGCGCGAGCACGCTCTTCCGCGCCGGCGTCGGCGCGCACGCCAATGTCCTGCAACTCTTTATACAGATCGTTGAGCAGCTCTTTCTTGGTGTCATACGAGCTCTTCAGCGAGGCCAGCACCTGATTGTACTGACTAAGCTGCGCCGCATGGGCACGCATCGCGTCGCGCGCGCGGCTGCGTTCGGACTCCGCCTGCTCCAGACGCTGGCGCAGCTTCTCGTTGAGATCGCTGTTGCCGCTGAGCATTTCCGCCGAATCGGAGTAGCTGAAGTGGGCCCTGCGCTGCACAACTTCCGCCAGGGCAAAAGCCTGCTGACGCGCATCGCGCTGGGTTTGCTGGGCATAGGCGTAATCTTCTTTCAGCTGCTCAAACTGCTCCGGATCGCTCTGCAGCACCGAAACAATAGGCTCCAGCTTCGCCAGCTGGTTACCGTGCTGCTGAATAAAGCGCGCGGCCTCCTGCGCTTCGTCCAGACGTTCCTGGATCTCGTCCACGCGGTCGGCCAGCGTATCATCCGCCAGCAGGTTCAGGCGCGGCAGCAGGCGGTTGAGCGCCGACACGCCCTCTTTCGCCTGCTCGTACTGCACACGGTTCTGTTGGTTATCGCTTTCATGGGCGCTCAGCGCACGCTCCAGCTCGCCGCGGCGGCTGTTGAGTTTGCGGATCTCTTCTTCCGGATCGTCCTCGAAAGCCACCGCCAGATGGCTGCCGATAAAGCGGCTGAAGGCCTGGTGCAGGCGCTGGGTTTTCTGCACATCGAACGACAGGGTCGCAAAACGTTCTGACAGCGATTCACGCTCGGCATGCAGGGTTTCAATGCGGTTTTCACGTGCCGCGCGGCCAAACAGCGGCAGCGACGGGAAGCGCGAATAACGCCACTGGCGATCGGCAATCTTCACCACCACCGCTTTTTCCAGCTCGTCGACGCTGAATACGCTGTCGTCAAAGGATTGCGGATCGCCTTCGATCAGATACAGGTCTTCCGGGCAATCTTCCAGTCCCTCAAGCTGCTCGGCTACCCGCGACAGATCCGGTACCACGATCGCATGGCGCGACGGACCGTACAGCGCGGAGAAGTACGGCGCATCGTCCAGGCTAACATCATCGTAGATCTCGGACAGCAGAACGCCGCCGAACCGTTCCGCCAGGGCGTTGAGGCGCGGATCTTCCGAACCGCCCGGCTGGCTGAGACGCTCGATTTCTTCGTCGATGGCGCGCTTGCGGGCGCCGACCTCGTCACGTTCAACGATAGCCTCTCGTTCACGCTCCAGCAGCTGCTGCAGGTATTCGGTGACCTCCTGGCCGGACGCAAACTGCTCGCCGCTTTGCTCGCACAGCTGGTTAAGGCTGTTCTGCGCCGCCAGCCAGACCGGCGCCCGGCGCATCAGCGTCTGGGTACGCGACTGCAGTTGCTCCAGCTCCTGACGCAGCGCCATGCGCTGCTCCTGAGCATTGGAGACGCTGTCGGCCAGCGACGCGATGCGCGCTTCCAGCTCCTGATGCAGCGTTTCCAGATCGTCGATATCGTAGCGTTTACCCTGGCGTTTGCAGAACTCGGCCAGCTGACGCTCAGCGTCCTGCTGCTCTCGCAGGCGCTGTTCAAGCTCGTTGAGGCGGCTGCGCAGCCCCTGCGCCTGCTCGGCCTGGTGGCGCTGGTTCACGCCGTCGCGCAGCAATTCGCGCGCCACGTCCCAGGCTTCATTGCGCGCCAGCGGGCCGTTAATCGCCGCCACCAACTGGTAAGCCTGTTCAAACTGGCTGTGCGCGGTTTGCGCCACGCTCATTTTCTGTTCCAGCGACAGCATTTTCTCCGTCGCTTCCTGCTCTTTCGCCTGGAAGGTTTCCAGCCACTCGTCGGCGCTCTCCGGGGTCAGATCCGGCAGATGGCACAGCGCCTTCGCGCGCTCCAGCGCCTGCAGCGCCTGGTTATACTGAATGGCGCGGGTCTGCTGCACATCGAGCGCCTGCTGATAGTCGGCGAGCTGGCTTTTCAGCTCATCCACTTCCAGCTCGGCGGCCTCAGCGCGGGCTTCGTTCTCTTCCTGACGATCGACGGCTTCCGCCACCACTTCATTCTGCTCTTCCAGACGGATCTGCAGCTCGTCGAGATCCGCTTCGTAGCGCTCGATTTTTTCCTGCTGACGCAGCGCAGTCTGCACCAGGTTCAGGTGATCGCTGGCGGCCTGGTAATCGGCTTCCAGATCGCCCTCCGCGCCGTTATGCTCCTGCAGTTCGCGCGCCATGTCGACGTGCTTATACTGCTCAGCCGCCAGCTGCGAACGCGAGGTGAAGAGATCGCGGCGATACTCCAGCGCCTTATCCAGGTGAATGCGCCTCTCGTTGGCGTGACGCATATAGTCCGCCGCCACGTAGTTGGTGGCTTCGCTGATCAGGTGTTTAAACAGATCGCGGTCGGACTGGGTAACGCGAATGGCTTCCAGCGTCATGCGGTTTTCCCGCAGCGCCGCTTCCATATCCTGGAACGCTTTACGCACGCCGCTGTTTTCCGGCAGCAGGTAGTCGCGCAGCGAGCGGGTAATGGTGCTGGAGATCCCGCCGTACAGCGAGGCCTCAATCAGGCGGTAGTACTTGCTACGATCGGAGGCGGAACGCAGGCGACGCGCCACCACGCCCAGATCGAACATTAGCGAGTGATATTCGGTGATCGAGTTGAACTGTTTAAACTGGACCCCTTCCATCGCCTCGAGTTTATCTTTCAGCTCGTTGAGGCTCACGACGCGCGCCTGGCGATCGTTCAGCGTTTCGGTCAACAGCTGGGTCGGCAGGATAGAGGTCGGCAGTCCCTGAATGGCGAAAGGTTTAATATCGACTTTACGATCGCGCCCGGCGACCTGCTGCAGGCGCACGCCGACCACCACGCGCTGGTGGCGGGAGTTGATCACATCGAGTACCGAGTAACACACCCCGGCGCGCAGCTTACCGTGCAGGCCTTTATCGCGTGAGCCGCTGGTGGCCCCCGCTTCGGTGGTGTTACGGAAGTGCAGCAGGGTTAAATCCGGGATCAGCGCCGTGACGAAGGCCGCCATGGTCGTGGACTTACCCGCGCCGTTCCCCCCGGAGAGGGTGGTCACCAGTTCATCAAGATCAAAGGTCCGGGCAAAGAAGCCGTTCCAGTTAACCAGCGTTAGCGAGCGAAACTTACCGCGTTCAATCATTACTCTTCCTCCCCGCTATCCGGCTGGTGTTCTTCATTCTCATCATTGAGCTGCAGGTGATTTTCCAGGGCCATCGCTTCCCCGTCGCGGATCAGACGGCGCTGCGCTTCGCGCGGGTCGTCGCCGGCGCGCACATCGGCGCCAAAGCGGAATACCGATTCGGTAATGCGAAACTTGCTGCTATCGTGGCCCATAAACCACACCATCCCCAGACGGCGTAAGCGGTTAAGCGAGGCCCGCATTTTTTCCTGCAGCTTCTGGCGGTCCAGATCCGAACCGGTGGAACGGTTGTTCACCAGCTTCAGCAGCCTGGATTCATCGGCCAGGGTCAGCAGCTCGTCATAGAGCTCCTGCTGGGTAAAAATCCCTTCGTTCGCCAGGCGCTCCGGGCTGAGATAGAGATAGCAAAGAATTTTGCCCACCATCATATCCAGCTCGGACAGTACCGAGCGCGAAATCAGCGTGGTGGACCGCGGGCGCAGGTAGAAGAATCCCTCCGGCGCGCGGATCAGCTCGACGTTATAGCGAGCGTAAAACTCTTCCAGGTAATCCTGAAAATCCATCAAAAATGCGTGATTATCCAGCTCGTCGAGACCGATATGACGGCCCGCGCGCAGGGCGCTGTCCAGCGCCGGAAATAACGGATTGGCCAACGCCTGCGCCAGCTTAACCGGCATCACTTGTTCAATATTTGTCAATGACATGCGCCTGTACCTTGGCTCCGTAATCATTAATCGGCTGCCATTTTGCCGGCAGTCCGGTGAAATCTGCCTGGGCGACGCCCAGCTGTACCGCCTGATCCACGACGATCCGCGCCACGTCGAAGTGACGCCCGCGCGGATACTGCGCCAGGAACTCCCGCGCCACCAGGCCGAGATCCAGCGGTATTCCTTTCTCTTTATAGACCGCCAGCTGCGCTTCGATCAGCGCCGCCAGCTGCTCGCGAATTTCGTTAAACTCTTCAAATTCGAGGTCCGCCGGCAGCTCGCCGGTGACCTCTTCATCGCGCAGGGCCATCTCTTCATCGCGCATATCCAGCAGGCGGTCGGCGTTGGCGTAAGTTAGCGCCCACGGTTCATCAAAATAGGTCTGTACCGACTGGCGCAGACGCTGGGCGAAGACGCGGTTCTTATCCATATCGATAGCGGTACGGATAAACTTGTGCACATGGCGGTCGTAGCCGATCCACAGGTCAATCGCCTGCTGACCCCAGCTGACGATGCGGTCGAGCTTGCTTTGCAGATCGAACACCAGCCGATCGACAAAATGGAGATCGTCGCGCGCCATGGTCGAGTCCTGAATGCGCAGCAGGTTCGCCTGCAGCTTATCCCCTGCCGCATCCAGCGTATCCTGCAGTTCGCGCAGGGTGCCGGAGGTTTCCGACAGCAGCAGTTCACAGCTGGAAATCGCCGCGCGCCAGTCTTTATTCAACAACTGCGCGATATCGTCTTTCACCAGCTGCTGCTGCTCATCCATAATGCGCTGCGTCAGGTCGATGCTGTCGAAAATTTCCGCTACGGAATACTTCAGCGGCGCAAAAACGTTGCGATGCCAGTGGAATTCATCACCGCCCTCTTCCGCGGCGTCCGCCGCGCGCTTCAGCTCGCCGGCGACGATCGACAGCTGCATCGAGAGACGCAGCGTCGAGAATTCGCGCTGACGGATATAATAATCGGTGATCCCAATCCCCAACGGCGTCAGGCGATAGATCGCATTGCCTTCGGTAATTTCGCTGGTAAAGCGGTTCAGCAGACGCTGGCGCACCAAATCGTTGATCGCGTTATTGGCGCGCTGGCTGATGGTTTCGCTGGTCTGCTCAAACGCATCACTGACGTGGCGGAACGCATCCACCAGTTCACCCTCGCTCATTTCCCCTTCCAGTCGTTCACCATTCAGAGTGGCGATCGCCAGCAGGAAAGAGAGTCTGTCGACCGGTAGCGAGATTGAAAAATCATTTTTTCTGGCCCAGGCAACCAGTTCGGGGACTGTCTGGGAAAATTCACTCATACTTTATCCTTGCATCTGCGGCTATGAGCCTGGCTCTTAAGCGCGGTGACATGAATATAACGGCCCAGGCTGAGATACGGCTCCTGACGACAGTAGCGCGTCTCCAGCGCCAGCAGCGCCGCATAGCTGTCATGCTGTTGGCGTTTTTCACGCAGATAATCATGAAACACCCGCACGCCGGTTTTGCTGACGATCTGCCAGCCAATCTCTTCCAGCCAGTGATAAACCTGCTGTGGTTCACGCGGATAATCCGGCGACAGCGTGCGTTTTTTCTTTTTTGGCATGCCCAGTTGAACGTAATCAAAATTACCGGCAACCATATTGTGCATCAACAGGCCGTTAGCATTGTAGAACATCAATGACAGTCCACCGCCAGCACGCAGCGTCGACCACAGGGTATGCAGTATTTCCTGGGGCTCCGCCACCCACTCCAGCACCGCATGAAACAGTACCAGATCGACCGGGCTTTCCAAATGCTGCGCAATATCCTGAGCCGCGCATTGTACAAAATGCATGTTGTCGATCACACCTTTATCGGCGGCCGCCTGGCGGGCGCGAGCCACCATCTCAGCGGAGAGATCGCAGAGCGTCACGTGATGGCCCAGTTGCGCGACTTTGATGGCCGTTTGCCCTTCGCCGCCGCCGGCATCCAGCACCCTCAGCGGTCCCGGCCCCAGCTGCGCCAACAGCGGTTCCAGATCCTGCCAGAGGATCGCCTGACGCAACTGGCCTTTTGTGGTGCCGTAAATATTGCGCGAAAACTTTTCAGCAATGTCATCGAAATTGCGATCCTGCACGAGTGACTCCACAAGCCAACACAAAACCGCTATTTTGTCATACCCGCGCCGAGAATGAAGCGATCTGTTATAAGATCCGAACATAACTTTGGTTATATGGTTAAAAAAGGAACCATCTGGCATGCTTTTCACGCTAAAAAAGATCGTCGGCGGCCTGCTGTTGCCGCTACCCGCCTTACTGTTGCTGATCGGTATCGGGATCGCGCTGTTATGGTTCAGCCGCTTTCAGCGTACCGGGAAGCTATGCGTGAGCCTCGGCTGGCTGCTGCTGACGCTGCTGAGCCTGCAGCCCGTGGCCGACAGCCTGCTGAAACCGATTGAAGATACCTACCCCACCTGGCGCGGCGAGCAGCCGGTGAACTACGTGGTGGTGCTGGGCGGCGGCTATACCTGGAATCCGGAGTGGGCGCCAAGCTCTAATCTTATCAATAACAGCCTGCCGCGCCTGACGGAGGGCATCCGCCTGTGGCAGGCGAATCCCGGTTCGAAAATGATCTTTACCGGCGCGGCGGCGAAAACGAACCCCGTCAGCACGGCGGAAGCCGGGGCGAGAGTGGCGGAGAGCCTTGGCGTACCTCGCAGCGATATCATTGTGCTCGATCGGCCGAAAGATACAGAAGAGGAAGCGCTGGCGGTGAAGCGCGCCATCGGCGACGCGCCCTTCCTGCTGGTCACCTCGGCGTCACACCTTCCGCGGGCGATGATATTCTTTCGCCATGCCGGCCTGGATCCGCTTCCCGCGCCGGCCAATCAGCTGGCGGTGACCTCGCCGCTCAATCCGTGGGAGCGGGCCATTCCTTCTCCAGTATGGCTGATGCACAGCGACCGGGTCGGCTATGAAACCCTTGGTCGCGTCTGGCAATGGCTGAAAGGCAGCTCAGGCGAGCCAGGGCAGGAGTGATTTTGCAGCGAGGTCAAAACGGGCGCGATCAAAGCGCCCGGTGTTGACCAGACTATCCACCTCATCCCACAGCAGATAAAGCCAGCGCCGCCAGACAAAGGCCTCGGAAACTGGCGCCTGCTGCAGGTAGCGCCACAGCAGCTGTTCCGCCTGGCCGCCTTCAGCAAGGCGGAACAGTTCATACTCGCGTGGCGCCCACAGCATCATCCCCGGCCCCACCATCGCCAGCAGCTGATCGCTGCGCGGATCTTTTAGCATGCTGCGCAGAGTGAAGTTGCCATGCACCAGCACAGCATTATCATTGAAATCGCGGAATAGCTCCGGAAGGCACTCGCGGGAGCGGAACAAAAGGCGCTTATCCTGCATGGTGAGACCGGTGTCCTGATACAGGTTCAGGGTGCTCCACAATATCTCTACCCGCTGGCGGTACCAGTTCGGCCACAGGTTTTCCTGGGTATTGTCGACCATTCCCACGCAGCCGCCACTGTCCTGCCGATGCCACGCCAGCAGCCCCTCGACGATTTGCTCCTGCAGTTGCTCCCAGCGCGCCGGGGTGCGCGTCGGCGCCTCCACCGGTACGCCGCGCAGGCGCTCAAGCAGCAGCACATCTGGTCCGGGATGTTCTTCGTGCGTCATGACGCCATAAACCACCGGCATACGCACCGTACCATTACGCGCCAGGGTCGAGATCTTCCATGCCAGCTGCCGCGCCACGCCGGGCGTGGTGAAACTTCGCGCCAGCAGCGGCATCGGGTTTCCCTGCGCATCGTACAGGAACCACAGCGCCGTAGCGGCTTGTTCACTGACACACTCCACCCGGCTTAGCTTTTCGCCAAGAAGATGACTGAGTTCGGTTCGCAACTGTTCCATTGTCGATTACCCCTATGAACACTACTGGTTTCATAATGAGCGCCCGCACCTGGGTTGTCATCGGATAAGATCAAAAAGGGGTAAAAAAAGCAAAAAACCGACGGGGATATCCCCTCCAGCAAGGAGGGGACAGAGGACTAACGCAGCTCAGCGCGGACGCGCTCCAGATCTTCCGGGGTATCCACGCCGGTGCCGGGCACTTCCGCCGCTACGGCGACATGGATTTTCTCGCCATACCACAGCACTCGCAGCTGCTCGAGCATTTCAATCTGCTCCAGCGGGCTCGGCGCCCAGCTGACATAGCGGCGGATAAAGCCGGCGCGATAGCCATAGATGCCGATGTGCCGCAGCAGGGAGTCACCGATGGTCTCGCGGGTTTGGGCAAAGCGATCGCGATCCCAGGGAATAGTCGCGCGGGAGAAATAGAGCGCGTAACCCTCGGCATCCATCACCACTTTGACCGCATTCGGATTAAACGCCTCTTCCGCATCATGGATCGGTACCGCCAGCGTCGCCATTCCGCTGCTGCTGGCAGCCAGATTGTCCGCCACCTGGCGGACAATCGCCGGGGGGATCATCGGCTCATCGCCCTGAATATTGACGATAATGGTGTCATCGCTGAACGCACACTTTTCCACCACTTCCGCCAGCCGTTCGGTGCCGGACTGATGGTCGGCGCGGGTCATACAGACCTCGCCGCCGGCGGCTTCAACCGCCCGGGCGACATCTTCGTGATCGGTGGCGACAATAATGCGATCCGCGCCGGATTCGCGAGCGCGCTCCAGCACATGGACAATCATCGGCTTACCATTAATGTCCTGCAGTGGTTTTCCCGGCAGGCGCGTGGAGGCGAAACGCGCAGGAATAATGACCACGAAACTCATGAGTGACTCTCTTCTAGCGCCAGCGGACGCGCCTCTGTCTCCAGCAGCACCGGGATACCGTCGCGCAGCGGAAACGCCAGGCTATCAAGTTTGCAAATAAGTTCTTGCTTATCCTGACTGTAATACAGCTTGCCGTTACAGACCGGGCAGGCGATGATTTCAAGTAAACGGTGATCCATGTTTCCTCCTGATGGACCGGATAGATTTCTCAGCAGCATATCACAGGAAGGCAGGCGCCGGGATCAATCGGCGTCGATTTCCCACCCCTGCTCCTGGCCGACAAACAGCCCTTCCGGCAGGCGTCGGCACAGGATCCGCTCTGCCGATTGCCAGCGTGCGAAGTCGTTAATCGCCCGGCGCAGCCCCTGCTCCAGACCACGGGTGATCTTCACCCCCTCCTCCAGCCACAGAGCGAAGATCTCCAGTTCCCGGCTTTTGCGATGTATTTTACTGTCCATCCGCCCGACCAGTTTTCCCTGGTGCAGCAGAGGCAGTACGAAGTAGCCATACTGACGCTTCGGCGCCGGGGTATAACACTCCAGGCGATAGCTGAAGTTGAACAGCTGCTCAGCGCGTTTCCGATCCCAGACCACCGGGTCGAAGGGCGAGAGCACGGCGCTATGGCTGGCGGTCAGCTTACCGCCGGGCGCGGTCTCCAGCTGCGCCAGCGCCTCGTGATGCAGCCACATCTCGCCCAGTGCTTCCACGTTAACCGGCACCACCAGCCCCTCTTCCTGCCAGGCCGCCAGCAGACCCGGTAGCGCCGGCTGGCGCAAGCGATAGTAATCGGCCAGCCACTGGGCGCGGAAGATGCCGAGGCTACGGGCGCTATTGCGCAACATAATGGCCTCTGCGTCTTCGCGGGAGAGCGCGTCGCGCTCGTCGTCCCAGTCCGGCATCACCCGCCGGGTTAGATCATACACGCGGTGAAAATTGCGCCGCTCCACCACCATCACTTCGCCGGCGGTAAACAGCCCTTCCAGGTGGCGCTTATGCGGTTTCCACTCCCACCAGCCGCTGGCGCCTTTGCGCGGGTGGGTAAAATCCGCCGAGCGAACCGGGCCGTTTTGCCCGATATGTGCCACCAGCTCGGCAATACTCCCGGCATGCTCCTCCATCCACGCGCGATGGTATTTCCAGCCCATATTGTCGGGATTCAACATGCGATGGCGCACCAGGGCGAAATCGCTGCGCGGCAGAAAGCAGGCTTCATGCGCCCAGTATTCCATTAGCTCGCCGTTGCGCAGCGACTCATCCAGCCAGTGCTGCGGATAGCTGCCAAGACGGCTGAACAGCACCAGGTAGGGGCTGCGGGCCACCACGTTGATGGTATCGATTTGCAGCAGCGACATCTGCTGGATGGTGGAAAGAATGTCTTTCGGGCGAGCGCGACGTCGGGGCTTCTTTAACAACCCCTGCGCCGCGAGATGGAGCTGGCGCGCCTCGTTAAGCGATAGTTGCAATACCGACATGCAGGTTCTCCGTCAGGAATTCCAGCACAGCGGCGAGCAAAGCCGGCGCGTCAGTTAACGTTGCGCCAACGTCGCTAAGTCCGCAAGCAACCGCTGTGCGCGTTCATCGGCCATTATGGCGTCGACCGGTAAATACCACCAGTTTGCAGCGGCGAAATCGCGACATTTCACGGCATCTTTCTCGGTCATCAGCAGCGTCTGATCGGCGGTCACCAGGGCGGCGACATCATCCTGGCTCAGCGCCTGATGGTCCGCCAGCGCCACGGTTTTGACCGGCTGGACGCCGCAGCTTTCGAGGGTGGCGAAGAAGCGCGGCGGATGGCCGATGCCGGCCATCGCCACCACGTTCGTAAAGGTGGAGACATCGCGACGTTCGCCGGTAAGCAGGTTAACCGCCATCCCTGGGCGCAGCCGCATCGGGATCTCACCCGGACGCGCCACGCCGCCGTTAACGATAACCGCATCAACGCTTTGCAAGCGCGACGCCCGCTCGCGCATCGGCCCGGCAGGCAGCCACCAGCCGTTGCCAAAGCGGCGCACGCCGTCAATAACGACAATTTCTCTGTCCCGCGCGAGCTTATAGTGCTGCAACCCGTCGTCGGTCACAATCATCTGCAGATCGTGCGCGCTGAGCAATGCTTTTACCGCGTCGCTGCGTAGCGGAGCGACAGCGACCGGGGCACCGGTACGCTGATGGATCAACACCGGTTCATCACCCGCCAGCGCCGTACTGGTTCTGTCGTCCAACACCAGCGGATAGCGTTCAGCTTTACCGCCGTAGCCGCGAGACACGACGCCAACGCGAATACCGCGCTGCTGCAGCTGCTCCACCAGCCAGATCACCACCGGCGTTTTGCCATTGCCGCCGGCGGTCAGGTTACCAACCACCACCACCGGCACCGGCGCGCGCCAGGCTTTTTGCCACCCCAGCTGATAGCTGAGGCGAATCACCCCGCTCACCAGGCCATACAGCCAGGAGAGCGGCAGCAGCAGGCGCCACAGCGGCGATTCCCCGGACCAGATGCGCGCGATCATTCGCCGAATTGCATCTTATGCAGCTGGGCGTACACGCCCTTATGCTCCAGCAGATCATGGTGCGTTCCGCGCTCCACGATCCGCCCGTCTTCAACCACCACGATTTCATCAGCCTGCTCAATGGTCGACAGACGGTGAGCAATAACCAGCGAGGTACGGTTTTTCTGCAGCTCATCCAGCGCCGCCTGAATGGCACGCTCGGACTCGGTATCCAGCGCCGAGGTGGCTTCATCGAGGATCAGGATCGGGCTGTTACGCAGCAGCGCGCGGGCAATAGCAATACGCTGGCGCTGGCCGCCGGACAGCATCACGCCATTCTCGCCGATGATGGTATCCAGACCATTATCCATCTTGTTGATGAAATCCATGGCGTAGGCCATGCGCGCGGCCTCTTCAATCTGCTCGCGGCTGTACTCTTCGGTACGGGCATAGGCGATATTGTTGGCGACGGTATCGTTGAACAGATGCACGTTTTGTGAAACCAGCGCCACCTGGTCGCGCAGCGAGCTCAGCTTGTACTCGCGCAGGTCGTGGCCATCCAGCAGGATCTGCCCCTCGTCGACATCGTAGAAGCGGGTGATCAGGCTGGCAATGGTCGATTTACCCGACCCTGAGCGCCCCACCAGCGCCACGGTTTTCCCTTCCGGGATATCGAGATTGATATTGCGCAGCGCGGCCACTTCGCGACCCGGGTAGGTAAAGGTGACGTTCTCGAACTTGAGATTGCCTTTCGCCCGCTCAATGACCCGCGTACCTTCGTCTTTTTCCTGCTCGGAATCGAGGATCGCAAACAGCGTCTGGCACGCCGCCATCCCGCGCTGGAACTGGGCATTGACGTTGGTCAGCGACTTCAGCGGACGCATCAGCGCAATCATCGAGGAGAAGACCACGGTAATGGTCCCGGCGGTCAGGGTGTCCATCACGCTCGGGAAGCTGGCGGCATACAGGACAAAGGCCAGCGCCAGGGAGGCGATAAGCTGAATGATCGGGTCGGAGATAGACGAGGCGGAAACCATCTTCATCCCCTGCAGACGCATTTTATTGCTGACTTTATCAAAACGTTTGGTTTCCACTTCCTGGCCGCCAAACATCAGCACCTCTTTGTGCCCTTTCAGCATCTGCTCGGCGCTGGTGGTGACCTGCCCCATCGTGTTCTGCATATTCTTACTGATATTGCGAAAACGCTTGGAGACCACGCGGATCGCCACCGACACAATCGGCGCCAGTACGATCAGGATCAGCGACAGCTGCCAGCTGTAATAGAACATCATCACGAACAGACCGATAATCGATGCCCCTTCGCGGACCACGGTGATCAGCGCGCTGGAAGAGGAGGAGGCGACCTGCTCAGAATCATAGGTGATGCGTGACAGCAGCGTTCCGGTAGACTGCTTGTCAAAGAAGGCCACCGGCATACCCATCATGTGGCCGAACAGGCGACGACGCATGGTCATCACCACTTTGCCGGAAACCCAGGAAATACAATAGCTCGAGATGTAGCTGGTGATCCCACGCAGCACCATCAGGCCGATAACCACCAGCGGCATCCATAGCAGCACTGAGCGATCCGTTTTACCAAAACCATCATCCAATAACGGTTTAAGAAGCGATAACATGAAGGTGTCACTGCCCGCGTTAAGCACCAACGCCACCGCCGCTACGATTAGCCCGGCTTTAAACGGCGCGATAATCGGCCAAAGTCGGCGGAAGGTCTGCCACGTGGAGAGATCTTTATCGTTCTGCATTCAATAAACCAGCTTGTGTTGAAATAGCCGCATATTCTACCCGTTATCGGCGGGCGCGCCAAACCACTGATGATACCAACGCGGTAAAACTTGATCCCGTAAGCTATGGATTTGCCACCCTTCTGCGGAAAAAACCACCGTTATCTGCCCATGCTGCGGCGTGGCGAACCAGCGATAACCCCGCTGGCGGTAGCGCTGAACCACCTTGTACGAGGGCATCCGCCACGCATTGTAGCGCGAAGCGGAGGCCAGCGCGGCCGCGCCATCCACCCGGCGGACCAGCAGCGCGCTGGAGGAGGTATTGCTGCCGTGGTGGGGAACCTGAATAAGTGTAGACGTCAGATGCCGCCAGTAACGGCTGATCATCGCCTGCTCCGCCTGACGCTCTATATCGCCGGTGAGCAGGATGCTGGAGCGACCATCATCGATCCGCACCACACAGGTATGATTGTTACCCTTTGCCGTGCTGCCCGGTAGCGGCCACAGGGCCTGGAAGTTGAGTCCCTGCCATTGCCAGCGCTCACCGCGATGACACGGCAGATGATGCGCCCAGCCTAACGGGCTGCGCACCCAGGCCTGCGGCCATGCCTGCAGCACTGAATCAAGGCCGCCGCGATGATCCAGATGTTCATGGCTCAGCATAATCCCTTGCAGCTGCAGATGGTGCCAGCGCAACCACGGGATAATCACCTGTTGACCGCTATCACCCTGCGGCCAAGCCGGCCCGGTATCGTAAAGCAATGCCTTACCGTGACGCTCGATCACCATAGCCAGCCCCTGTCCGACATCCAGCATCGTCACCCGCCATTCGTCCGCAGGCGGTTGTCGGCTGAATGGCCGCGTCAGTAAAAACAGCACGCTGAGACACAGCGCCGGTGAATGCCGCCAGCTCTGAAAACGCCAGCCCATCACCAACAGCCACGGCAGGATACTGATCCACAGCCAGCGAGCATCCAGCGTCAACCAGCCGTCCGGTAAACGTCTTAATCCCCAGAACAATACGGCCAGCACGCGATCGGCCGCCAGCCAGAGCAGCGACTCCACTATCTCCGGCCCCGATAGATGCACCAGCATCGCGGTCAGAATAAGCGGCACCGCCAACAGGGTGACTAACGGTACCGCCAGCAAATTAGCCGCCATCGACGTCAGGCTGACTCCATGGAATAGCAACAACTGCAGCGGCAGCAGCAGCAGCGTCACGCCAGCCTGCAAATGAACAAGAGCAATTATGGTCTTCCACGGCCAGCGCCAGCGGCCGGCAGGCAACGGGAGCCACTGGAACCAGAAGATCAGCCCCGCCACGGCGAAGGCAGATAGCCACAGGCTTTGCGACAGGACCGCCAGCGGGTCGGCAACCAGTATCGCTCCCAGACAGCAGAGCCACACCTGCCACGCCGTCCAGCGTTGACCCGACAAACGTAAAGCACAACAGACCGCAAGCCCTAAGCAAGTGCGCAGGGCCGGCGGCTGCATACCGGTCAGCCAGGCATAGCCGACGGCGCCGGCCAGCCCGGCCAGCAGCGGCAACCGCCAGCCAATCCAGCGGCCCGGGAGAATATACTGCACGCCGCGCAGCAACAGCATGATAAGAGAAGCCGCGAGAGCGATATGCAAACCCGAGATAGCCATCAGATGGGAAGTGCCCGTGTTCTGCATCAGGACCTTTATCTCCGTCGGCAGAGACAGCCGCTCCCCCATTCCTAATCCCAACATCACCGCGCGCCAGGGATAAGTCTGCAGTCGCCGGGTCAGCGACGCCAGATAGCGGGCGCGCAGACTGCAGCGGGCATCCAGCGCGGAAGCGGCGACGATCCCTCCGCTCAGCGGCCGGTGCTGCGCCAGCGCATAGCGCTGGCTGTCGAAGCCCCCGTCATTGAGCTGCCCGTGCACCGGGCGCAGGCGCAGCGTCATCAGCCAGTGTTGACCCGCACAGGCTGGCGCAGGTGCAAGTTCCCCGTACAGCGTTACGCCTACCGGGGGAAACAGATAGCGGCCCCGCAGGCGCACCATCTGTCCACGGTGCAAGGTCTGGCCATCCGTCTCGCTAAGGATCACTTCCGCTTGCCGGATGGCGCCGGTAAGGTGCCGGGTCGGCCACAGCGCCTGATGCGCGCTCAATACTCCCCAGACCACCAGCAGAAGCGTCATCGCCACTCCGGCGACGGCCCTTCCATGCAGACGAATCAGCGCCAGCGCCAGTGCGCTCGCGCCCGCCAGACTGTACGGGCCCGGCAAGACGGGTAGCCAGAGAAGCGGCAGCATTGCAATGATGGCGCATCCGGCAAGCCATGGTAGACGCATAAACACCTCCCTGTGAGTGGACAGTGTTACGCAAAGCGGTGCTGGCGTCCTGGAGGCGAATTCAGGCTTGCGCGGCGCATTCCAGACAATCGCCTCGCTTGCAGCCGGGCACGCTTTTTTTGTGAGGATGGCCGTAAATGGCGGGCACAAAAAAAGCACCCGAAGGTGCTTTCTTTATCGTCAGGCAGGCTGCACGTCGTGCAACTCACCCTTCATAAATATTGGCGCGGTCACGTAATTCTTTCCCGGGCTTAAAGTGCGGAACGTACTTACCTTCCA
Source organism: Klebsiella sp. 28 (assembly GCF_018223905.1). Classification (NCBI taxonomy): domain Bacteria; kingdom Pseudomonadati; phylum Pseudomonadota; class Gammaproteobacteria; order Enterobacterales; family Enterobacteriaceae; genus Klebsiella; species Klebsiella sp. 28. Next base: position 8,326 of record NZ_JAGRQY010000107.1, on the reverse strand, counting down.
GTTCGACTTTATCACCAGTTTTCGGGTTACGTCCGGTGCGAGGTGCTCGATAGTGCAGAGAAAAGCTGCCGAAACCGCGGATTTCAATGCGCTCACCTTGAGCAAGCGTTGAGGCCATATGTTCCAGCATTTCTTTAACAGCATCTTCCACCGCTTTCGCCGGAATGTGAGATTGCTGGCTGGCAAGTCTTTCAATCAATTCTGACTTGGTCATTATTCCTCCGGTTTCCTTCAAGGCAAAAATTAGCTAACAGCTTAAACAAGGGCGGCCGTAGCCGCCCTTTGTGCTTGATTACAGGACGAATCCTGCAATCTGTCAAGTAAACTCGTCGCTATTCAGGTTGTTATTACCTGAATGACAAAGATTACTCACCTTTCGCTGCTTTGAACGCTTCAGCCATAGCGTTGTTGGAGAAGTTCGCGTCTTCCTGCTTGTTCACGGTAGCGATAGCGTCTTTTTCTTCCGCTTCGTCTTTCGCACGTACAGACAGGCTCACTACGCGGTTCTTACGATCCACGCCGGTGAATTTCGCTTCAACTTCGTCGCCAACGCTCAGAACCAGAGTTGCGTCTTCAACGCGGTCACGGGATGCTTCAGAAGCACGCAGGTAACCTTCTACGCCGTCAGCCAGTTCTACGGTTGCGCCTTTAGCGTCAACTGCAGTCACTTTACCAACAACGATAGCGCCTTTCTTGTTCAGAGCAACGTAGTTGTTGAACGGATCTTCCGCGAGCTGTTTAACGCCCAGGGAGATACGCTCACGCTCTGCGTCAACCTGCAGAACAACTGCTGCGATTTCGTCGCCTTTTTTGTATTCACGAACTGCTTCTTCGCCTGCAACGTTCCAGGAGATGTCAGACAGGTGAACCAGGCCGTCGATGCCGCCGTCCAGGCCGATGAAGATACCGAAGTCAGTGATAGACTTGATTTTACCTTCAACACGGTCGCCCTTGTTGTGGGTTTCCGCGAACTGCTGCCATGGGTTAGATTTGCACTGCTTCAGACCCAGGGAGATACGACGACGCTCTTCGTCGATATCCAGAACCATTACTTCCACAACGTCGCCAACGTTAACAACTTTGGACGGGTGGATGTTTTTGTTGGTCCAATCCATTTCGGAAACGTGAACCAGGCCTTCAACGCCCTCTTCGATTTCAACGAAGCAGCCGTAGTCGGTCAGGTTGGTCACGCGACCGGTCAGTTTGGTACCTTCCGGATAACGTTTAGCGATAGCTACCCACGGATCTTCGCCCAGCTGTTTCAGGCCCAGGGATACACGGGTACGCTCGCGGTCGAACTTCAGCACTTTAACAGTGATTTCGTCGCCAACGTTTACGATTTCGCTCGGATGCTTAACGCGTTTCCAGGCCATATCGGTGATGTGCAGCAGGCCGTCAACGCCGCCCAGATCAACGAATGCACCGTAGTCAGTGAGGTTCTTAACGATACCTTTGACTTCCATGCCTTCCTGCAGGTTTTCCAGCAGCTGATCGCGCTCTGCGCTGTTTTCGGATTCGATAACGGCACGACGAGAAACAACAACGTTGTTACGCTTCTGGTCCAGCTTGATGACTTTGAACTCAAGCTCTTTGCCTTCCAGGTGCAGCGTGTCGCGCACCGGACGAACGTCTACCAGGGAACCCGGCAGGAACGCACGAATACCGTTCAGCTCAACAGTGAAGCCACCTTTAACTTTGCCGTTGATAACACCGGTAACAGTTTCAGCGTCTTCGTAAGCTTTTTCCAGCGTGATCCAAGCTTCGTGACGTTTAGCTTTCTCACGGGACAGCAGAGTTTCACCGAAGCCGTCTTCTACTGCATCCAGAGCAACGTCAACTTCGTCACCAACCTGGATTTCCAGCTCGCCCTGGGCGTTTTTGAACTGCTCAGCCGGGATGGCGGACTCAGATTTCAGACCGGCGTCAACCAGTACTACGTCTTTGTCGATAGCAACAACAACACCACGAACGATGGAACCCGGGCGGGTTTCGATTTCTTTTAAGGATTCTTCAAACAGTTGAGCAAAAGATTCAGTCATGTTTAATCTTCAGGTTAATATTAACGTCCACCTGGCTCCGTGCCGGATGGGGTTGTTTCACATACCCGCTGACCATCCATTGCCGCGGGGTACTGCTATAATTCGGAGGCTTCGGCGCGTTACCGGTTAAGGCCTACGCAACGGCCAATTTTTCGCGCGCATATTGTAGCGCTTTTTCAATCACTTGCTCAATGTTTAGTTCGGTTGAATCGAGAACTAATGCATCGGCAGCCGGGACAAGCGGCGCCACGGCGCGATTTCGGTCGCGATCGTCACGCTCTTTTATCTCGGACAAAAGACGTTCAAAGTTAACATCAAAGCCCTTTTCCTGCAACTGCCGCATGCGGCGATGTGCCCGCTCGTCGGCCGAGGCATCGAGGAAAATTTTCACCGGCGCGTCCGGGAAAACTACCGTTCCCATATCGCGACCGTCGGCGATAAGCCCCGGCAGTTCGCGGAAGGCGCGCTGGCGGCGCAGCAGCGCTTCGCGAACGCGCGGAAAAGCCGCCACTTTCGAGGCCGCGTTCGCAACCTCCTGAGTGCGAATTTCGCTACTGACATCTTCCCCTTCCAGCACCACTTCCAGGTTGCCGTCAGTAGAAATAAAACGCACGTCAAGATGGGCAGCCAGGGGCACCAGCGCCTCTTCGGACTCCACGTCGACATGATGATGCAGCGCCGCCAGCGCCAGAACGCGGTAGATCGCGCCTGAATCTAACAGATGCCAGCCCAGCGCTTCCGCCATTGCCTTGCACAACGTACCTTTACCCGCACCGCCAGGCCCATCAATGGTGATTACCGGAATATTCGCCGTCATCTTTTTCTCCTTCAGCAAGGCGCATGGAATATAAACGCCGCGCATTATACGCATCAATACGCCGGAAAGTGAGCATTGCTTGTAAATTACGGACTACAGGAAATGAAAAGCAGAAGTTTTGCGCAATTATAGCGGGCTGACAGGACATCAGCCCGCGGGATGACAAAGTTTTACTCAGGCGAGGGTACTGATCCGCGCCAGCTGCTCAAAGTAGTCAGGGAACGTTTTGGCCGTACATTTGGGATCAAGGATGGTCACCGGCGTATCAGACAGCGCTACCAGCGAGAAGCACATCGCCATCCGGTGGTCGTTATAGGTGCCGATTTCTGCGTACTTCAACTTTGCCGGCGGGGTGATGCGGATATAATCTTCCCCCTCTTCCACCTCGGCGCCCACTTTACGCAGCTCGGTCGCCATGGCGAACAGACGGTCCGTCTCCTTGACCCGCCAGTTGTAGATATTGCGCAGGGTAGTGGTCCCTTGCGCGAACAGCGCGGCGGTGGCGATGGTCATCGCGGCGTCCGGGATATGGTTCATATCCATATCGACCGCCTTGAGCTCGCCGTGGGTGCAGGCGATGAAATCGTCGCCCCAGGTGACGGTGGCGCCCATTTTCTCCAGTACGTCGGCGAAACGGATGTCGCCCTGTACGCTGTTGCGGCCGATACCGGTGACTTTTACCGTGCCGCCCTTAATGGCGCCAGCGGCGAGGAAATACGAGGCCGAGGAAGCATCGCCTTCCACCAGGTAATCTCCCGGCGACTGATACTGCTGCTTGCCGCGCACCACAAATCGCTGATAAGACTGATTGTCCACCTCAACGCCGAAGGTTTTCATCAGGTGCAGCGTAATGTCGATATAGGGTTTCGACACCAGATCGCCCTTAATGACGATGACGGTATCCTGCGGCGCCAGCGGCGCGGTCATCAGCAGCGCGGTCAGGAACTGGCTGGAGACGCTGCCGTCAACCTCGACGTTGCCGCCCTGAAAACCGCCGCGCAGGCGCAGCGGTGGATAATTTTCCTGCTCCAGATAGTCGATCTGAGCGCCGCCCTGACGCAGGGCATCCACCAGATGGCCGATCGGACGCTCTTTCATCCGCGGTTCGCCGGTCAGCACGATATCGTTGCTGCCAAGGCACAGAGCCGCCGCCAGCGGACGCATCGCGGTACCGGCGTTGCCAAGGAACAGCTCCAGCGCCGCGGCAGAGCGCAACGGGCCGCCGTTGCCGGTCACTTCGCAGCGGGTGCGGTCGGCAGACAGGGTATATTGAACCCCCAGCGCACTCAGGGCATTCAGCATATGGCGCACATCGTCGCTGTCCAGCAGGTTGGTCAGCACCGTCGTGCCGCGGGCCAGGGCAGCCAGCAGCAGCGCGCGGTTGGAGACGCTTTTCGAACCTGGCAGGTTCACGGTGCCCTCTACGCGTGCGATGGGTTGTAACGTCAGGGATTCCATCAAACTTCACTCTCAAACAAACAGAATAAAAACCCCGCAGACAGGCCGCGGGGAGGAAGAAAGAAACAGGCGATTAACCGTGGCGGCGTTCGAAGTCCAGCATAAAGTCGGTTAACGCCTTCACGCCGTCCAGCGGCATGGCGTTGTAGATGGAAGCACGCATGCCGCCCACCACCCGGTGGCCCTTCAGCGCGTGCAGCCCGGCAGCAAACGACTCTTCGAGGAACAGTTTGTCCAGGGCGCTGTCCGCCAGCTGGAACGGTACGTTCATACGCGAACGGTTGGCCTGCGCCACATCGTTACGATAGAAGCCGCTGTTATCGATCACGCCGTAGAGCAGTTCGGCTTTCTGCTGGTTGATTTTATCCATCGCGGCAACCCCGCCCTGCTGTTTCAGCCACTTAAACACCAGTCCAGCCAGATACCATGCGAACGTCGGCGGTGTGTTAAACATCGAGTCATTCTCGCTTAACACGGTGTAGTCAAGAATTGATGGGCAGGCCACGCTGGCTTTGCCCAGCAGATCTTCACGCACGATGACCAGCGTCAGCCCAGCCGGACCGATATTCTTCTGCGCGCCGGCGTAGATTACGCCGAAGCGGTTGACGTCAATTTCGCGGGAAAGAATGGTGGAGGAGAAATCGGCGGTCACGATGACGTCGTCGCCGAAGTTCGGCGTCTCATCAATCGCGATACCATCAATGGTTTCGTTCGGGCAGTAGTGCAGATAGGCCGCTCCCGGGGTCAGCTGCCACTCGCTCATCGGCTTCACAGCGCGCTTGCCGTCGACGGTGATTTTCGCGTCGATAACGTTCGGCGTGCAGTATTTCTTCGCCTCTTTGACCGCGCTGGCCGCCCAGTAGCCGGCGTCCACATAGTCAGCGACCTTTTTATCGCCGAGGATGTTCAGCGGGATCCCGACGAACTGGCCGCGGCCGCCGCCGTGGCAGAATAAAACTTTATAGTTGGAAGGGATGTTCAGCAGAGCGCGGAAGTCCTGTTCTGCCTCTTCTGCCACCTGGATAAACTCCTTACCACGGTGACTGATCTCCATGACCGACGTCCCCAGACCGTGCCAGTCGCACAGTTCCTGCTGCGCCAGTTTGAGTACTTCCGCCGGCAGCATTGCCGGGCCCGAACTGAAGTTATAGACCTGAGCCATTTCCCCTCACCACGTTGCTATGTTGTTTTGCCCGCGAACCGCCGCGGGCATAAGTTATTCCTGTGGCTATCGGTTTTATCATTCAGTGACACGGTCCGCAATGGCTAAAACTCGCCGACGGTAAAACGCGGCCGCCGTCACACAACAGAATCTATCGGCTTGACGTAATAAAACCGACATATTTGCTGTCAGGTAAGCCGTTTCGCCCGGCTGGCCTTCGACCATTCTGCATTTGCGCAGCGCGGACATATTCGTTTTTCTCCCGCCTGCATCGCCATTACGATGCTGCAGCGCACGCAGGCATAGATCCCCTCTTGCGGAATGGTGGTATAGCGTGTGGTACAATGCGCTGGAAGGATCGATAATCCGGCCCTCACCTCTTCATCGGGATAATAAAACACGCTGATCTGCCCGTTGGTTTCGAGGATTGCCAGCCGGACCTGGCCAAGCTGCTCGACGCTGTTGACCCGCAGCTCCATAAAAAATTCGAATTCGGTCATGTTTTCCGCATGCAGCTTCTCCCAGGCCAACTGTCCCTCTTCCACCACTACGATAGGTTTCCCCTCCAGTAGATCCTCCAGCTTTTCGCTATGCCCCATCAGCCACATAATGCCGCGATACAGTAGCGCCAGCGTAACGAAGACCACCAGCACCGGCAGCAGCGGCACATCGTCATAAAACGCCACGTCACCCGCCGCCGAGCCGAGGGTCAAAATAATCAGCACCTCGAACAGCGACATCTGCCGCACGCCGCGCCGTCCGGTAATCTTGAGGAAAATAAAGACCAGAACGAAGGTATAGAGGCTGCGCAACGCCACCTCCGCCAGGAATTCCACCGGTACTTTATCGAGCGCCATCCGCTGCCAGTCAAAGGCTTTCATTTTCCATCTCCCTGTGTATTAAAGATGCCTCTAAGCATAGCCAGATGATGGAGATAGCACCTGTCAGATAAAAGCCGTATCATTGCGCGCTTTCCGTACGACAAAAGTGATCGCCATGACCCAAACGTTTATTCCCGGCAAAGATGCCGCCCTGGAAGATTCCATCGCTCGCTTCCAGCAGAAATTGCTCGACCTCGGATTTGATATCGAAGAGGCCTCGTGGCTGAACCCGGTGCCGCACGTGTGGTCCGTTCACATTCGCGATAAAGCGTGCGCGCTGTGCTTTACCAATGGTAAAGGCGCCACCAAAAAGGCAGCCCTGGCCTCCGCGCTGGGCGAATATTTCGAACGTCTGTCCACTAACTATTTCTTCGCCGACTTCTGGTTAGGCGACACTATCGCTAACGGCCCGTTTGTTCACTACCCGAACGAAAAGTGGTTCCCGCTGACTGAGGATGATGAAGTCCCGGAAGGTCTGCTGGATGCCCGCCTGCGCGCGTTCTACGATCCTGACGATCAGTTAACGGCCAGTATGCTGGTGGATCTGCAGTCGGGTAACGATGAGCGCGGCGTGTGCGGTCTGCCTTTTACCCGCCCGCCAGTCCGACGGCGAAACCGTCTATATTCCGATGAATATTGTCGGCAACCTGTACGTCTCCAACGGCATGTCCGCCGGTAACACCCGCAACGAAGCGCGGGTACAAGGTCTGTCAGAGGTCTTTGAACGTCACATTAAAAACCGCATCATCGCTGAAAGCATCAGCCTGCCGGAGATCCCGGCGGAAGTCATGGCGCGCTATCCGGGCGTCGTGGAGTCGATCGCCAAACTGGAAGCTGAAGGTTTCCCGATCTTTGCCTATGATGGCTCGCTGGGCGGCAAATATCCGGTTATCTGCGTCGTGCTGTTTAACCCGGCTAACGGCACCTGCTTCGCCTCCTTCGGCGCCCACCCGGACTTTGGCGTGGCGCTGGAGCGAACCGTCACCGAACTGCTGCAGGGCCGCAGCCTGAAAGACCTCGATGTCTTCACGCCGCCAACCTTCGATGACGAAGAGGTCGCCGAGCACGCGAACCTCGAAACCCACTTTATCGACTCCAGCGGCCTGATCTCCTGGGATATGTTCAAGCAGGACGCCGACTATCCATTCGTTGACTGGAGCTTCTCCGGTACCACCGAAGAAGAGTTCGCCACCCTGATGGCCATCTTCAAGGCCGAAGATAAAGAAGTGTACATCGCCGACTACGAGCACCTGGGCGTTTACGCCTGCCGTATCATCGTCCCGGGGATGTCGGACATATACCCGGCGGAAGACCTGTGGCTGGCGAACAACAGCATGGGCGCTCATCTGCGGGACACCATTCTGTCCCTGCCGGGCAGCGAGTGGGATAAAGAAGATTACCTGGCGCTGATCGAGCAGATGGACGATGAAGGTCTGGATGATTTCACCCGCGTTCGCGAACTGCTGGGGCTCGCCACCGGAAAAGACAACGGCTGGTATACCCTGCGCGTCGGCGAGCTGAAAGCGATGCTGGCCCTGGCCGGCGGCGATCTGGAACAGGCGCTGATCTGGACCGAGTGGACCATGGAATTTAATGCTTCGGTCTTCAGCGCGGAGCGCGCGAACTACTATCGCTGTCTGCAAACCCTGCTGCTGCTCAGCCAGGAAGAAGAGCGTCAGCCGCTGCAGTACCTGAACGCCTTCATCCGTATGTACGGCGCCGACGCGGTCGAAGCCGCCAGCGCGGCGCTGAGCGGGGAAGCGCCGTTCTATGGTCTCCAGGCGGTCGATAGCGATCTGCAGGCCTTCCCGGCCCATCAGTCGCTGCTGAAAGCCTATGAAAAACTGCAGCGGGCGAAAGCGGCGTTTTGGGCAAAATAAGCCCAGCTTGCGCCATCGTTCATGCTTACAACGGAGCCCTCAGCGGCTCCGTTATTTAACCCTGAGAAAGCGCCTCCTATAATTTGTAG
>NZ_JAGRQY010000106.1:0-2878 GCF_018223905.1 Klebsiella sp. 28 | reverse complement strand
CATCTGCGCAAGCTGACGGGCGACATCGTCCTCGGTAGCGCGCAACGGGAAGCTAACCCCTACCGCCTGCACCGCGCGGTCAGCCTGCGGCCACTCACTATCGCATAGTTTCCACAACCAGACCGGGGCGGCATAGCCCAGCAGTTCGCTGATTTTTTCCAGCCCGTGCAGGTCGCTCTCGCTTATCTGCGGCGTCAGGGTGAGAGACGACGGCATCACCCGCACAATTCCGTCCAGAGGACGGCCACGGCGCAGCTTGCGCAGCGCGATGTATTTTTCTCGGTCAGGCTCCGATGCAAGGCTGCCGCCGTAAATCAGCACGGTGCGGTTGCCTTCAAGCCAGTGCTGCTGACGCAGGCCAGGCACCAGTTGTTCGATTGCCGCCTCGTCGCCGGTGACTAAAAGCAGGCGGACTTTGCGCCGCCAGTGAATTCCAATTCGGGTTCGCAGATGGTCACGAATCCTGGCACACATCACCACTGCTGGAGAAACAGAGATGTTTTCACTCTCATCTTTTCTCTTATTGTCATCACCACGAGTGACATCCAGGAGCGCCTCAAACTCCTTTTTACCGGCACTGCGAGCTGTCCACAGGAGCATAACTAACATGATAAAGATACATCCGGTAATGCAGCACCCACCAATAAGCCAGTAATTCTGCTGCTGACTATCGCCCTCAAGTCCGGCCATGTCAGGATGTTTCCAGACGATAAATGTCATTGCAGCCAAGAGTAAAAAGAGAATGAATACGACTGAAAGATAGCGACCTTCCGTAGTTTTCGGTGCTAAAAGTAACTTCACAGATCCATCTCCTGTCTTGAAGCTATCGGGGTAATAAGCGTGCTCCATAGCACTTTCTGAGTGGTATCCCCGCAGATAATCATCTGCGGGGAATGTGTTTGTCGGGCGATTTCAGTGGCGGCAGCAATAGCCAGCCAGGGTGCAGCGGCTCCAGCATTCCCCATGGATATATCGAGTGAAATGACAGCCTCATCTTTTACGCACTGCGCAGGATGTGCATTCTGACATCCAATCGCTTCTGCACGTTGCTCACCTGTCATTCCAGCGAGCCATAAATTTTTCACCATACTTTCTTTTAGCGGGACGTTCCAGGCGGCCATCCTCATCCCTTCGCTAAGTTCACCTGAGGGAGCAGCATCTGGCCGGTGTAGTAATGCGAGGGGGTCAAGCGCCTCTTGCGTTAGGCGGTTGCCAAGAAGTAGAGCAACAGCCGCTTCAGCAGTATTGTTTGTAACAACCGGATCAATCTGGAGGCCAACGATCAATAACATTGCTTTATCTTTAATACGTTCATTTAACCAGCGGTCAATTACACTAAGACCACGCCCTTCAACGTGTTCAACAGGAAAAGTGATATTGTTCTTTTGCCATGCCTCATCCCAGTAATGGCGAATGTTCTCCAAAGGCAGCGATGTTGTTACATCAAAAACTACTACTAGTGGGCATTTATCAGGGATTTGTGTAAAAGGAATGTCTGCAATCATCTGCGAAAAAATATTCATTATCACGAATTCCATAGAATCCTGCGGGCTGGAAGAAATTTGGCTCATTCTGGCGCTTTCATTACCATCCCGGCCGACCTGTGAAACAATAATGCTGTCGTTGTTTTGCATAGCAATAGCGGTATCTTTCTGAGCAACTGATGAGTGGCCGGTAATAAATGTTGCACTCAGCACTTGTAATGCACGCCGTGCCTTACGGGTTTCTCGAAGAATCCACTGTTCTCGCTGTTTGTCAAAAGCGTTTGCTTTGCTATCCTGTAAAGACCAAACAAGCAGACGAGAAGAAAGCAAGACACTCCACAAAGCAACAGGAAAACCTAAAGCTAATCTCCAGAAGTACAGATTTTCAACATAACGCCCAAATATACGCATTATGATAATACTGACTGAAAGCATGACAACCAGAGCAACAAGCCAACGAGAAAATTTCAGAGGCTTAGGTCTGGGGTAGCGTTCTGGCAAATGTTTAAGTGTATATGGCATTAATTTCCTCATATTACAGGATGGCTAAATTAGCTTGATATGCAGGCGAAACAAAAACTCACCACATTATATTTCTTTCATTAGCAAACTCACACTTAAACATACGACCATCCTTTTTGGTAAAAAACAGAAATCAACGTGCTAGTTTACTTTTGTCGTTGAAGTGGCCTTCCATTTTTTTCAGCATGTAATTTAACAGAGACTTGTCTTTTTTAATTATAATCAGGAATCGGAGGGTTTTCTCCACCACACCTACCGTTTTCAACTATGATATTCTCTTCCCCTCGTAGGGCATATTTCAATCCATTTTATACGCGAAATAGTTGACAGTAACTGGGTCTATCCCACCAATACATCCAATTAATAAGCAAATAAAACAGTGCCTTCGTCATTGGTAAAGCTACTGTTTATTTCAACTGATTCTTTTACCCCCCATTCAGATTAATATCCATTTCACAGTCAATAATATAATCATTTGAAATGCAATCATCCTTACCCTTTGTCACCTGTTTTACAGATAAATACTCTGCAGTATTATTCTGGTTGATTTCCTTTTTCATCACCAGTAAATGCTTACCAGAATTACCTTCCCACTTTGTAGAAAAGATTGGATTTTTAGTAAAAATAGAGTTTATTGGTTACAAAATAATATGCAACACAACCTAAAAAGCAGCAAGAGCGCTGAATAATGATTAATCAACAACACCCTTAATTTAGGGCGAGATGCTTACATCAATACTCACAAGCTATTTTTGCAGCATAAATTTATTGGCAGCTTTGCAAGCTAAAGTTCCGTCGGGAAGAGAATCAAACAAAGAGGTAAAGTTATATAGAACTGTTTTCCCATTAACTTTCTTAAATTCAATAAAATA
>NZ_JAGRQY010000105.1:0-110301 GCF_018223905.1 Klebsiella sp. 28 | reverse complement strand
GGCGCTACGCTTGCGCGGGCCTACAGATAACTGCATAACTGTTTGAAATTGCAATCTTTCGTAGGCCGGGTAAGGCGAAAGCCGCCACCCGACAGAAAGGCGAGCACAATAACGAAACAGGTTTGTCATCAGCCAGAGGCGCCCTTACGGGCGCCCTACGTTATGTTATTTACTGCTCACCGGCAGGCCAGCGCCCTGCGACTCGCCCTGCGGCAACTCGAGAACGGCAACCGACCAGGCCGGCAGCGTGACCGAACCGTCAGCGGCAACCTGCACGCCGCTCGCCAGCGACCGGTCGCCCGCCGCCTGCTGAATAGCGCTCAGCTGGAGCGATGTGCCGGCGAAGTCCTGCAGCGTCCGGCTTTCCGGCGCGGCGTTGATCGCCACCACGATGCCGTCGACACGGCTGTCCAGACTGGCGCCAGCCTGCATCCCGTCATCGATGGTCATCACCAGCAGACCCGTCTGCTGATCGGCGCCAGTATTGCGGAAGTCCACGCGCTTCATCACCGTCGCGCCGTCGCCGAGGGTAAACAGCGGAGACGATTTACGCAGCGCGGTCAGCTCCTGATAAAACGCGGTCATCTGCTTGAGCTCCGTTTCACCCGGAGTAGCCACCGCGTCTTTCACCCGGGCGATAATGTCATAATTGCTGCCATCATCGCTGCTGCGCGGCATACCGACGTTGTAGTTGTTGTCCTGCAGGGAGTAGTCCACGCGGTTAAACCAGTCGCCGGAATCATACGAATCGCGGGTAAAGGATTTAGAGCGCAGCAGCTCCGAGCCCTGCTGGTCAAAGGCGATCCCCTGGCCGAGCATCACCGTCGCCAGCGACACCGCCTGCATCCGGACGCGGGTATCGAGATCCGCCTCCTGAGCGGCTTTATAGCTGATCATGTCCCACAGCGTCTGGTTATCGTGTTTTGACACATAGTTCACGACTTCCGTCGGATCAGCCGCATAGCCGCCTGGCGCGCCGTTATAATCAATCTCGCTGCCTCTCTTCACCGCGCCGTCTTTGTCGATCAGCACAAAGTCCGCAAGGTTACCGGCCATGCCGAGACGGGTCAGATCGGCGAGGTGACGCGCCTGATCGTCGCTCAGGGTGGTCAGCTCATTCGGCAGAACGCCAGCCCCGCTGCCCACGCCCTGGTTCTGGCGTAATGCGTCACCGGAGTCGAACGGCCCGCCGCCGCGCACGGCGTCGCGCAGACGATCGGAGAACGTGCCGATCCCGGTGCCTTTGAGATTGATTTGCGAGGCAATTTCAAAGCGATCGCTCTGGTTGGAATCCCAGCCTTCGCCAAAGAAGTAGATATCCGGGTTCAGCGCTTTAATGCGTTCCCAGGCCGAGAGGATCTGCGCTTTCGGGTGGTAGCCCATCAGGTCGAAGCGGAAGCCATCGATCTTATAATCGGTGGTCCATACCGCCAGTGAATCGGCGATAAGCTTGGCGAACATCCGGTGCTCTGGCGCCGAGTCGGAGCAACAGGTAGCCGATTCCACGCTGCCGGTGGTTTCGTTCAGACGCTGGTAGTACCAGGGGACGATCTTATCCAGTACCGAGGTGCGATCGGTCGGGCCGGCGGCGTTGGTGTGGTTGTACACCACGTCCATAATGACGTTCATTCCCAGATCCTGCTTGATCGCCTGAATCATGGTGCGGAACTCTTTAATACGCGCTGTGCCTTCCGGATCGGTGGCGTAGGATCCTTCCGGTACCGTGTAGTGGAACGGATCGTAGCCCCAGTTATAGGAGTCGGTCTGCGCCACCAGCGTATTCAACGCCTGCACCTGCGGGTTATCCTTGCTGTCGTTCTGCTTCAGCTGAGTCAGCACCTCTTCAACCGTCGAACCGCTGTCGCAATAGCCCGCAAACTCGCTGCTCTTCACCGCGCTATTGACCTCGCACAGGCGGCTGAACGGCTGCTGAATATCGGCGACCTTGTCGCTGAACTCATTGACCGTCGCCAGATCGAAGACCGGCAGCAGCTCAATATGGGTCACGCCCGAGGCCGACAGCTGTTTCAGATGCTGGACCATATTGCTTTCCTGGGCGGTGAGCGCCAGATACTTACCGCGCAGCTCCGCAGGAACGGTTTGATCCCAGGCGGAGAGATCGCGAATATGCGATTCGTGAATCGTCATTTTCGCCAGATCGGCTTTGGTTTTCTGCGCGTGCGGCATCGTCAGCCCGTCCCAGCCTTCCGGCTTCAGCGCGCTGTCGTTGAGATCGACCACCTGGCTGTACTCCGAGTTGGTCGACAAACTGTGGGCGTAGGGATCGGTCACTTCGTACTGCTCGACTTTACGCGACTGCGGGTGGTAGACCGTCATCGCGTAGCGGTAGAAGGCGCCCTTCAGGTCGCTTCCCCCCTGCCAGGACCAGGCGCCGGAGGCGCTGTCGCGGGTCATCGGGTGACTGGCTATCACTTTCTTGTCCGCGCTATAGATCACCAGCTCAACCTGCTGCGCCGTGGGCGCCCAGACGCGGAAGGTCACGCCGCTATCGGTTAGCTGGGCGCCATAGCTCAGCGCCTCGGCGGCGGCGGCATAGGTATCGTCCAGCACGCCGGCGGTCTGCACCTGGGTGGCTGAGCTCAGGATCCCATCGCTTTCCGCGGCTATCGCCACCGTCTCGCCCTGCAGCAATTCATCGACGTTAACATCATCGGGCAGTTTAAAGGCTGGATAGCTGGCGAGATGCGGGAAGCGCATGCTTACCTGCTGGTTGACGGTGGTGGGGGTCAGCTTGACATATTTATCGCTAAATTCGCCGTTACTGTCGGCGGCCACCTTACTGCTGTGGCTGTAATAGAGGCGCACAATGGGTTTATTTTCCCCACCCGGCCACAGCAGAGTAGTCTTATCGACCCAGTGCGCATCGGCCAGCGCCACGCCAAAGGCGGCGCGGAAGGCGTCGGCGCGGGAGTCATAGACCGCGCTGTTGCCGGCGATGACCGATACCGTCCGATCGGTGAAATCACTGAAAGAGACGCGCAGGTCGCTGTCGATAAGCTTATTGGTGCCATCGCGGACGATAACGTTGATGCATCCGCTCTCTTTAGTCAGCGGGATCACCCAGTAAGGGCCATATTTGTCGCTGCCGGTCGGCGTGGTGCTGACATCATTCCAGTCCGCCACCGGCGCGCTCAGCGCGTCACAGGTTTCGTTGTTCCATAAATAGAGGTTTTTCGTCGCATAGTCGGCCGGCGTGCTGCTGGTGATGCCGGCGATATCGACGAGATGAATGACAGCCTGCCTGGCGGAAGCCTGCACCGCTTCGCCTGGGACGGCAACGTCCGGTAAGCGGACGACGACATCCTGCGGGTCGGGCGTGCCGGGAGTGCCAGGATTGCCTGGTGAACCCGGTGAGCCAGAGGTAGAAGAGGAAGAGCTGTTATCACAGCCACTCAATAATACTAACGATCCAAGAAATAGGGCATGACAGGTATATCTGAGCATTCGATAGTCCCTAATATGCTTATTAAATTATAAAAGGTAAGAAAGGATGAATATCTTTACAGCGCGCTAATTAGATATTTTTGCTTTCCCAGGCGCAATCATCCCCCACAAATGAGCGGGGGGCGTAGGAAGCCGGGGGAGTAAATCAATAAAGGGAATGACGACCCGAAACCGCAAACTGATTATGATTCGCCACGCTTATCGCCACTCTCCGGCAATAAATAATTCAAAAGCCAATAATCACCTACCTGTTTCGGTAGGGTATTACGCCAACGTGCAGAAAAATAAATTAGCAAAGGAATTAAAATGCCAGTTTCTGTGATGAGGTTAACAAATATAAATAAAGGGATAATTAAATTATTACCACAAATTGTGACGCTCATCATATTAATAACCGCTATCCCACAGCTGGCGAAATTAACCTGGCGCGTGGTATTCCCTGTGAGTCCTGAGGATATTTCCGCCCTACCGTTAACCATGCCTCCGGCGGCAGATCCGGAATTAAAAAATGTGCGGCCCGCATTTACCCTGTTTGGCCTGGCGGTGAAAAATAGCCCCACGCCAACGGATGCTGCCAGTCTCAATCAGGTGCCGGTTTCCAGCCTGAAGCTACGCCTGGCCGGGCTACTCGCCAGCAGCAACCCGGCGCGCTCCATCGCTATTATCGAAAAGGGAAATCAGCAGGTTAGCCTTAGCACGGGCGATCCCCTCCCAGGGTATGATGCGCGGATCGCCGCCATTCTGCCTGACCGGATCATCGTCAACTATCAGGGGCGCAAAGAGGCCATTTTATTATTTAACGACAGCCGCGCGCCGTCGCCGCCGCCCACCGCCGCGGGCAACCCGCCCCTCGTGAAGCGACTCCGCGAACAGCCGCAAAATATCCTCACTTATTTATCTATTTCGCCGGTACTCAGCGGCGACAAACTGCTGGGTTATCGACTAAACCCAGGCAAAGACGCCTCGCTGTTTCGCCAGTCCGGCCTGCAGGCAAATGATTTGGCGATTGCCTTAAATGGCATCGATTTACGCGACCAGGAGCAAGCGCAACAGGCGCTGCAGAATCTGGCCGACATGACCGAAATAACGCTAACCGTTGAGCGGGAAGGCCAACGACACGATATTGCTTTCGCGCTGGGGGATGAATAATTGCCAACCATGAAACGCCTGCGAAAAATGCTGCCTGCGCTGCTGATATTAACCCCGCTGCTATTTTCTCCGGCCGCCGCGGAGGAATTTTCCGCCAGTTTTAAAGGCACCGATATCCAGGAATTTATCAATACCGTCAGCAAAAACCTGAATAAAACGGTGATTATCGATCCCAGCGTACGCGGCACTATCACCGTGCGCAGTTACGATATGCTCAATGAAGAACAATATTATCAATTCTTCCTCAGCGTGCTGGATGTATATGGCTTCGCCGTGATCAATATGAATAACGGCGTGCTAAAAGTGGTCCGCGCCAAAGACGCCAAGACCTCGGCCGTGCCGGTCGCCAGCGCGGCCGCACCGGGCGAAGGCGATGAAGTGGTCACCCGGGTGGTGCCCCTGACCAACGTCGCCGCCCGCGATCTCGCCCCGCTGCTCCGCCAGCTGAACGATAACGCTGGCGCCGGCAGCGTGGTCCATTATGAGCCCTCCAACGTACTGCTGATGACCGGCCGCGCGGCGGTTATCAAACGCCTGCTGACCATTGTCGAGCGCGTCGACAACGCCGGGGATCGCAGCGTGGTGACCGTGCCCCTCTCCTGGGCCTCCGCCGCGGAAGTGGTCAAACTGGTTACCGAGCTTAATAAAGATACCAGCAAGTCGGCGCTGCCGGGCTCGATGGTGGCGAACGTGGTGGCCGATGAGCGCACCAACGCGGTACTGGTGAGCGGCGAACCAAACTCGCGCCAGCGCATCATCGCCATGATCAAACAGCTCGACCGCCAGCAGGCGGTACAGGGTAACACCAAAGTGATCTACCTGAAGTACGCCAAAGCCGCCGATCTGGTGGAGGTTCTGACCGGGATCAGCAGCTCGCTGCAGAGCGACAAGCAAAGCGCCAGGCCAGTGGCCGCGATCGACAAAAATATTATTATCAAAGCCCACGGCCAGACCAACGCCCTGATCGTCACCGCGGCGCCGGACGTGATGAACGATCTTGAGCGGGTGATCGCCCAGCTCGATATCCGCCGCCCGCAGGTGCTGGTGGAGGCGATTATTGCCGAAGTGCAGGATGCCGATGGCCTTAATCTCGGTATCCAGTGGGCAAACAAGAACGCCGGCATGACGCAGTTCACCAACAGCGGTTTGCCGATATCGACGGCTATCGCCGGCGCCAACCAGTACAACAAAGACGGTACCATCAGCAGCTCGCTGGCCAGCGCCCTCGGCTCGTTTAATGGTATCGCCGCCGGCTTCTATCAGGGGAACTGGGCGATGCTGCTCACCGCCCTCTCCAGCAGTACCAAGAACGATATTCTGGCCACCCCCAGCATCGTCACCCTCGATAACATGCAAGCCACCTTTAACGTCGGCCAGGAAGTTCCGGTATTAACCGGCTCGCAAACCACCTCCGGCGACAACATCTTCAATACCGTCGAGCGCAAAACCGTCGGCATTAAACTGAAGGTGAAACCGCAGATTAACGAAGGCGATGCGGTGCTGCTGGAGATTGAGCAGGAGGTATCGAGCGTTGCCGACTCGGCCTCCAGCACCAGCAGCGATCTCGGGGCGACCTTCAATACCCGGACGGTGAATAACGCCGTGCTGGTCGGCAGCGGCGAAACGGTAGTGGTTGGCGGGTTGCTGGATAAAAGCGTCACCGATACCGCCGACAAAGTGCCGCTGCTCGGCGACATCCCGCTGATCGGCGCCCTGTTCCGCTCCGACAGCAAGAAAGTGTCGAAACGCAACCTGATGCTGTTTATCCGCCCGACCATCATTCGCGATCGCGATGAGTACCGCCAGGCTTCTTCCGGCCAGTACACCGCCTTCAACAATGCGCAAACTAAACAGCGGGGTAAAGAAAGCAGCGAAGCGTCGCTCAGCAACGACCTGCTGCATATCTATCCGCAGCAGGAGACCCAGGCCTTCCGCCAGGTCAGCGCCGCCATTGACGCCTTCAATCTCGGAGGCCGCCCATGACGCCAGCCGCCGAACGCCGTCCGCTGTTGCCCTTCGCCTGGGCCCGCGCGCACCATCTTGTGCTGCTCAGCGACGGTGAACGCTGCGAAGCGCTGTGCCGCCCCGATACCGCCGCCCGGGCGCTGCTGGAAGCGCGCCGCCTGGCGGACGGGCCGATGCGCGTCAGCCGTCTGGCGCCGGACGCGTTCGAGAAAGTGCTGGTGCTCAGCTATCAGCGTGATTCGGCGGAGGCGCACCGCATGATGGCCGACATCGGCAATGAGCTCGACCTCTATACCCTCGCCGAAGAGCTGCCGGACACCGACGATCTGCTCGACAGCGAGGACGACGCGCCGATCATCCGCCTGATCAACGCCATGCTCACCGAGGCCATCAAAGAGAAAGCCTCGGATATTCATATCGAAACCTACGAGCGCCATCTGCAGATCCGCTTTCGCGTCGACGGCGTGCTGCGCGAAATTCTGCGCCCGCAGCGGCGGCTGGCCGCCCTGTTAATTTCGCGCATCAAGGTGATGGCCAGCCTGGACATTGCCGAAAAGCGGGTCCCTCAGGATGGCCGCATGGCGCTGCGCATCGGCGGGCGAGCAATCGACGTGCGCGTCTCCACCCTGCCCTCCAGCCACGGCGAACGCGTCGTCCTGCGTCTTCTGGACAAAAACAGCGTCAACCTGGATCTGCTGACGCTGGGCATGCCGCCCGCCCTGCTCGATCGGGTCGATGCGCTGATCGCCCGCCCGCACGGCATCATCCTGGTCACCGGTCCGACCGGCTCCGGGAAAAGCACGACGCTCTACGCCGCCCTCAGCCGCCTCGACGCCCGGGAGCGCAACATCATGACCATTGAAGATCCGGTGGAGTATGAGCTGGAGGGCATAGGCCAGACCCAGGTCAACGCCAAAGTCGAGATGACCTTCGCCCGCGGCCTGCGCGCCATCCTGCGCCAGGATCCGGACGTAGTGCTGGTGGGCGAAATCCGCGATGGCGAAACCGCCCAGATCGCCGTTCAGGCCTCGCTGACCGGGCACCTGGTGCTGTCGACCCTGCACACCAACAGCGCGCTGGGCGCCATTTCCCGTCTACAGGATATGGGCGTGGAGCCTTTTTTACTCTCTACCTCGCTGCTGGCGGTGATGTCGCAGCGGCTGGTGCGCCAACTGTGCCCGCACTGCCGTCAGCCCTGGCAGGCGGATGCCAACACCGCCCGGCAGATGGCGGTCCCGGTCGGCGCGCGGCTGTGGCAGCCCAAAGGCTGTCCGGAGTGTAATTTCATCGGCTATCGTGGGCGTACCGGGATCCATGAACTGCTGCTAATCGACGATCGCGTGCGCGCCGCCATCCACCGCGGCGAGAACGAGATCACCCTGATCCAGCAGCTGGGGCCAGCCTGGCAAACCCTGCGCCATGCCGGACGCGACAAAGCGCTGGCGGGGATCACCAGCTGGGAGGAGGTGATGCGGGTCACCGAACAGCAAACGACGGAAAGCGTCTAAGATGGCCCTGTTTCGCTATCAGGCGCTGGACGCGCAGGGCAAAACCCGCCGCGGCCTTCAGCAGGCCGACTCCGCCCGCCACGCCCGCCAGCTGCTGCGGGACAAGGGCTGGCTGGCGCTGGAAGTGACAACTGCCGACCCGGCGCGCCGACTGTGGGCCGGCGGATCCCTTACCCGGCGCACCAGCGCCGGTGATTTAGCCCTGCTCACCCGCCAGCTGGCGACTCTGGTTGCCGCCGGGATCCCGCTGGAAAAGGCGCTCGATGCCGTCGCCCAGCAGTGCGAAAAGCCGTCGCTAAGAACGTTAATGGCCGGGGTGCGCAGCAAAGTGCTCGAAGGCCACTCGCTGGCGGAGGCGATGCGCGGCTATCCCGCCTGCTTCGACGGGCTGTTCTGCGCCATGGTGGCGGCCGGCGAAACCTCCGGCCATCTCGACGGCGTACTGAACCGGCTGGCGGACTATACCGAGCAGCGCCAGCAGCTCCGCGCCCGCCTGCTGCAGGCGATGATCTACCCCATCGTACTGACGCTGGTCGCTATCAGCGTGATCGCCATTCTGCTCTCCACCGTGGTGCCGAAAGTCGTTGAGCAGTTTGTCCATCTTAAACAGGCCCTGCCCTTCTCTACCCGGCTGCTAATGAGCCTGAGCGACATCGTGCGCAGCGCGGGCCCCTGGCTGGCGCTGCTGTCGTTACTGGCGCTGCTGGCGCTGCGCTATCTGCTGCGCCAGCCCGCCCGGCGGCTCGCCTGGGACCGGGCGCTGCTGCGCCTGCCGGTCATCGGCCGCGTGGCCCGCAGCGTCAACAGCGCGCGCTACGCCCGCACCTTAAGCATTCTCAATGCCAGCGCGGTGCCGCTGCTGCTGTCGATGCGCATCAGCGCCGACGTCCTCAGCAACGCCTGGGCGCGCAGCCAGCTGGCGGCGGCCAGCGAATCGGTACGCGAAGGCGTCAGTCTGCATCGGGCGCTGGAATCCACCGCCCTGTTTCCGCCGATGATGCGCTACATGATCGCCAGCGGCGAACAGAGCGGAGAACTGACCGCCATGCTGGAGCGCGCGGCGGAGAACCAGGACCGGGAGCTGAGCGCGCAGATCCAGATGGCCCTCAGCCTGTTTGAGCCTCTGCTGGTGGTCACCATGGCCGGCATGGTGCTGTTTATCGTGCTGGCCATCCTGCAGCCGATCCTGCAACTGAACACACTTATGAGTATGTAACTGTATTAATGGAGAAAACTATGCAACGGCAACGCGGTTTCACGTTACTGGAAATTATGGTGGTGATCGTCATTCTCGGCATTCTCGCCAGCCTGGTGGTGCCTAACCTGATGGGCAACAAGGAGAAAGCGGACCGCCAGAAGGTGGTCAGCGATCTGGTGGCGCTCGAGGGAGCGCTGGACATGTATAAACTCGACAATAGCCGCTACCCCAACACCGAACAAGGACTGCAGGCGCTGGTGACCGCTCCGGCCGCCGAGCCGCATGCCCGCAACTACCCGGAAGGCGGCTATATCCGCCGTCTGCCGCAGGACCCGTGGGGGAATGAGTATCAGCTGTTAAGCCCGGGTCAGCATGGCGCCATCGACGTCTTCAGCGTCGGCCCGGACGGGATGCCCGACACCAATGACGATATCGGCAACTGGACCCTCGGGAAGAAATAGTGTCTCAGCGCGGTTTCACCCTCCTGGAGATGATGCTGGTCCTGCTGCTGATCGGCGTCAGCGCCAGCATGGTGCTGCTGGCGTTTCCCTCCGCCCGCACCCAGGAGGCCACACAGATCCTGGCGCGCTTTCAGGCGCAACTGGATTTTGTCCGCGAGCGCGGGCAGCAAACCGGTCAGCTCTTCGGCATTATCATCCACCCTGAGCGCTGGCAGTTTATGCGCCTGCAGCCTGCCGACGATAGCGCCCCGGCGGCGGCTGACGACCGGTGGGGCAACGCGCAGTGGCTGCCGCTGCAGGCCGGACGCGTCACCACGGCGGAAACCCTCCCGCGGGCCAGGCTGACGCTGCGCTTTCCCGACGGCCAGGCGTGGACGCCGGGCGAGCAGCCCGACGAGCTTATTTTTCCCGGCGGTGAAGTCACGCCGTTTCAGCTGCGGATTGACGCCGCGACGGGCATCAACGTCGACGCCCAGGGCGACAGCCAGCCGCTGGCTGCGCGGGAGCAGCCATGAAGCGTGAAGCCGGAATGACGCTTATCGAAGTGATGGTCGCGCTGGTGATTTTCGCCCTCGCTGGCCTGGCGGTGATGCAGTCCACCCTGCAGCAGACGCGCCAGCTCGGGCGTATGGAAGAGAAAATCCTCGCCAGCTGGCTGGCGGATAACCAGCTGGTGCAGCTGCGGCTGGAGAAACGCTGGCCTGCCCTCAGCTGGTCTGAAACCACCGTGGAGGCCGCCGGGACGCGCTGGTTCGTTCGCTGGCAGGGAGTGGAAACCGCGCTGCCGCAGCTGCGGGCGCTGGACGTGGAGGTCCGGCGGCAAAAAAGCGATCCCGCGCCGCTGGCCACCCTGCGCACCTGGGTGACGCCGCCATGATAACGAAAATGCGCGGTTTCACTCTGATCGAAACGCTGCTGGCGCTGGCTATCCTCGCCGTCCTCAGCGCCGCCGCCGTGATGGTGCTGCAGAACGTCATCCGCGCCGATGGCCTGACCCGCGAGAAAAGCCAGCAGATCGCGGCCCTCCAGCGCGCCTTTCGCCAGATAGCCGACGATGTCACCCACATCATTCCCCGTCGCGCCAGAAACAGCGACACGTTTTTCTTCGCCGGACGTTTCCAGTTGCAGAGCGACGACTGGGGACTGGCCTTCAGCCGCAGCGGCTGGCCAAACCCGCTGGGGATCCTCCCGCGCTCGGAGATCCAGAACGTCAGCTACCGTCTGCGCCAGCAGCAGCTTGAGCGTCTGAGCTTCGATCAGCAGGATCCGCTGACCGGCAGCCAGCCGACGGTCCGGGTGCTGCTGCGCGAGGTCACGGCGTTTCGCCTGCGGTTTTACGCCGACGGGCGCTGGCAGGAAACCTGGGACCGCCCGCAGACGCTGCCGCAGGGGCTGGAGATCACCCTGACGCTGGCGAACAGCGGGGAGATAACCCGCCTGTTTTTACTCACCCCGGGAGGCGGCCAGTGATAAATCGGCAACGCGGCGTCGCGCTCCTGATGGTGCTTTTCATCCTCGCCCTGATGATGATCCTCGCCAGCGCCATGACCGAGCGCACCGCGGTCATGTATCAGCATACCGCCGTGACCCTCGATAATTTGCAGGCCAGATGGTACGCCCTGGCGGCGGAAAACATGGCCGCCGCGCTGCTGCAACGCGATGCGCTGGACTCGCCCAGTCAAACGAACCTGGCGCAAACCTGGGCGCAGGAGGGGCGCCGCTTTACCCTCGACGAT
This sequence comes from Klebsiella sp. 28, assembly GCF_018223905.1. Taxonomy (NCBI): domain Bacteria; kingdom Pseudomonadati; phylum Pseudomonadota; class Gammaproteobacteria; order Enterobacterales; family Enterobacteriaceae; genus Klebsiella; species Klebsiella sp. 28. The sequence goes on along the minus strand of NZ_JAGRQY010000105.1, from coordinate 98,819 downwards.
GGCGAAATCCGCGCCACGATCCGCGACGGGCACGCCTGCTTTAACCTCAATGCCATCAACCATCGCACGGATGAGGCTGGCGACGGAACGCCCTACCCGACCGACGTCTTCGTTCGGCTGCTGGCGCTGCTCGGCGAGCCGCCGCTGCGCGCCAGCCAGATCGCCGCCGCCCTTGGCGACTGGATGGACAGCGACGGCCAGCCGCGGCTGAACGGGGCGGAGGACGAGGTCTATATGGCGCAAACCCCGGGCTATCTCGCCGCCAACCAGCCGATGCAGGATGTCAGCGAGTTGCGCCTGCTGGTCGGGATGGACGCCGCGCTCTATCAGCGCCTGCTCCCCTTCGTCTGCGTCCAGCCGGATGACGCGCTGCAGGTCAATGTCAACACCCTGCGCCCCTCCCAGGCCGCCCTGCTGGTGGCCCTCTTTCCCGGCGATCTGACGCTGCAGGAGGCGCAACAGCTGCTGCACAACCGCCCGCGAACCGGGTGGAGCAGCGTCGCCGCCTTTCTCGCGCAGCCGACGCTGCAGAAAACCGATACCACGCTTGCCCGTCCCTGGCTGACGGTGCACAGCGCACGCTTTATCGCCGCTTTTACCGTGGTGACTGGCAATCTCCGCTTTCAGCTGCACAGCGTCCTGCAACAATCGGGGCGCACGTTTACCGTCGTCCAGCGGCGATATGGACTCTCTATGGTGGTCGATGAACAAGATTAATGCTTCTCCCCAGGCCATGCTGATCGTGCGCCTCGCCGCCGCGCAGGCGCCGCTGCACTGGCAACTCTTCGCCCCCGGCGAGCCGCACCACGAGGCCAGCGGCCGGTGGCCGACTGACGACGCCAGCCCTTTCCCGGCGCTGGCTGAGCAGTACCCGGCCTGGGTGCTGATCCCGGCCAGCGACTGCGCGTTTCACTCGCTCACCCTACCGGCNNCGTAAACCGCCGCTGCAGGTGGCCCCGTTTCTGCTGGAAGAGCAGCTGGCAGACGATGTGGAAGCCACCCATTTTGCTCTGCTCCACCGCCAGCAGGCCCAGTGCGAGATCGTCGCCGTACAGCGGCAAAAAATGCGCGACTGGCTGGCGCGCTGCGAATCGCTCTCCTTACAGCCCCTGGCGTTGACGCCCGACGTGCTGGCCCTGCCCTGGCAACCGCCGGCGTGGAGCGCGGTGCAGGTGGACGAGCAGTGGCTGATCCGCCACCAGCCGTGGGGCGGCATGGCGGCGGAAAACGTCTGGCTGACGGAGCTGCTGCAGAGCGAGGCGGAAGAGCACGTCATCGACAGCTATTCGCCGCCGCCCGCGGCGCCGGGCGTCTGGCGGGAGCAGCCTGCGCAGACATTGCTGACACTTGCCGCACGCCATCCGGCAGCGCAGAAACTCAGTCTGCTGCAGGGGGAGTTCGCCGTCCGGCGGCGGTCTGCGCAGGCGAGCTGGCGTCCGGCGCGGTATGCCGCGCTGGCTCTGGCGTTACTGGCAGGGGCAAACAGCGTGCTGGACCATCGCGATCTGGCGCGTCAGGCCGAGGCGGCGCAACAGGCCAGCCGGGCCTTCTATCACCGCTGGTTTCCGACGGAGAAAAAGGTGATTAACCCGCGACTGCAGATGCAGCAGCACCTGCAAACCCTCACCCGTCAGGCGCAGCATGCCCCCCTCGTCGACCGCCTCAGCGCCTTGCAAAACATCCTCAGCGAAACGCCGGGGATCCGTCTGCGAGCGCTGAGCTGGGATGCCGCGGGCAATCGTCTGCAGCTGGATATCGCCGCGGTCTCTTCCCGGGCGCTGGAGCAGTTTACCCAGCGGGCGCAGCCGCGGTTTCGCGTCCGGCCGGGCGACATGATCACGAAACCGGATGGCATTGAGGGACAACTGACGCTGGAGGAAAACGATGGCTAATCTGCTTATCTGGTGGCGGCAGCGCACGCCGTCGGAGCAGCGCCTGTTGCTTGGTCTGACAGGGCTGCTGGCGGCATGCGCCTTCTGGTATGGGCTGTGGCAGCCCTGGCGAGCCCGCGAGGCGCAGTGGCGGCAAACCCTGGTGAAAGAGCAGGCCAGCCTGCGCTGGATGACGGAGCAGGCTCCGCGCCTGCAGCAGCTCAGCCAGCAGCCCGCGCCGGCGGCAAAAGAGGCGCTCACCGCGCTGGTGATGCGCGAGGCGGCGAGCCACGGACTGACGGTCGTCCGCCTGCAGCCGCAGGGAAAACGTCTGCAGATCACCCTTCAGCCCTGCGCTTTCCAGGCGCTGATCGACTGGCTGGACGCTCCGGCGATGCGCGGCGTCAACGCGATCTCGCTGTCCGTGACCGGGCAGCCGTCGCGGCCCGGCTGGGTCACGGTCAACCATCTGCTGCTGGAGCGCGACGATGAAGGCTAACTGGATCGCGGGCGGACTGCTGCTGGTCCTCTATCTGTTGTGGCTCACCGCCACCGCTCCGGCGCGCCTGCTGGCCCCCATGCTGCCGCCCGGCGTACAGGTGGGGCAGTTTAGCGGCAGCGTCTGGCGCGGCGCGGCGCAACCGGTCTACTGGCATGGGGAACGGCTTGAACGACTGGCGTGGTCGCTGACCCTGGCGGGCTGGCAGGTCTCTCTCAGCGATCCCCGCGGCGTGATGGGTCAGGCCCGGCTGTGGGGCCTTCGCGATCTGCGCCTACAGGAGGGGCGGCTCACCGCCCCCCCCCGCCAGCCTGCTCAGCCGCTGGTTGATGTCGACTATGCCCGTCAAGGCCGCGGGGGAGGTCACCTTCAGCCTGACCGAAGGGCGGTTCAGCGACGGACGCTGCCGGCATATCATCGCCGGAGGCGCGCAGTGGCGGCAGGCCCGATTGCACTCCCCGGTCGGCAGCCTGGAGCTGGCCCAGGTTAATGGCACCTTCCGCTGTACGGTGGACGGCGCCGTGGCGCTGACTCTCCGTCAGGACTCTCATCAGCTGAGCCTCAGCGGCCAGGGGACTCTGTCGCCCGATGGCCGCTATCTGTTTCGCGGCACGCTACAGCCCCGGCAGGGGATGCCGCCGCTGCTGGCGCTGCTGGTCACGCGCCCGACAGCGAATAACGCCCCGGGCCCGACGCCGTGGCAGCTGCAGGGAAAATGGTTACCACAGGAGCAAAAATGACGACACTAGCCGCGTTATCGCTGCACTTTCCCTTTGTCTGGTATGGCTTTCTACTGCTGTTCGGCCTGGCGCTGGGCAGCTTTTACAATGTGGTGATCTATCGTCTGCCGCGCATGTTGACCCAGACCGAGGACGACGAGCGGATAACCCTCAGCACCCCGGGCTCTTCCTGCCCGCAGTGCCGCCAGCCGATCGCCTGGCGGGACAATATCCCGCTGCTCAGTTTCCTCTGGCTGGGCCGTCGCGCCCGCTGCTGTCAGGCGCCCATCGCGTGGAGCTATCCGCTGACCGAGCTGGCCACCGGCCTGCTGTTTATCCTCGCCGGAGCTTTGCTGACGCCGGGCCTGCCGCTGGCGGGCGGCCTGGTGCTGCTCTCGTTCCTGCTGATACTGGCGCGGATTGACGCCCGGACCCAGCTGCTGCCCGATCGCCTGACTCTGCCCCTGCTGTGGGCCGGGCTGCTGTTCAATCTTAACGAGGTGTACATTGCCCTGCCGGATGCGGTCGCCGGGGCGATGGCCGGTTATCTGGCGCTGTGGTCGGTCTACTGGCTGTTCCGCCTGCTGACCGGGAAAGAGGCGCTGGGCTATGGCGATTTTAAGCTGCTGGCGGCGCTGGGCGCCTGGTGCGGCTGGCAGGTTCTGCCGCAGGTGCTGTTGCTCGCTTCGGCCAGCGGGCTGGTGTGGACCCTACTGCAACGCCTGTGGACCCGGCAGTCGCTGCAGCAGCCGCTGGCCTTCGGCCCCTGGCTGGCGCTGGCCGGCGGGGGTATTTTTCTCTGGCAGCAGATGGTCTAGCGTTTGCGAACCGACTGGCCGGGCAGGATGCCGCCCGGCAGCGGCGGCTACGAGTATTTTTTGCTGCGGCGGGTCGGGGCGGCGTTGGCCGGATCGTCCGGCCAGACGTGCTTCGGATAGCGTCCCTTCATCTCTTTCTGCACCTCGCGGTAGCTCCCTTGCCAGAAGGCGCTCAGATCGCGGGTGATCTGCAGCGGACGCTGGGCAGGCGACAGCAGCTCCAGCACCAGCGGCACCCGCCCCTCGGCGATCACCGGCGTCGTGGCCTCGCCGAACATCTCCTGCATACGCACCGCCAGCGCTGGCGGGTTCTCCGCATGGTATCGGATCGCCAGGCGGCTGCCGGTCGGCACGGTATAGTGCGTCGGCAGCTCGCGATCCAGCTTCTGGCGCAGCGGCCATGGCAGCCAGTCCTGTAGCGCCTGACGCAGATCCAGCGCCTTCAGCGCCCGCAGGGAATGAACGCCGTTCATCTGCGGCAGCAGCCATGCCTCCAGCGAGGCCAGCAGCGAAGCGTCATCCACTGCGGGCCATGCCTCTTCCGGCAGCCACTGCGCCGCACAGTGCAGCCGCAGGCGCAGCTGCTCAGCCTCTGGCGTCCAGTTGAGCACCCCGAGGCCTTTCTCACGAATACCGTTGAGCATCGCCTGATGCAGCTCTGCCTCAGAGGGCTTCGCCAGCGGCTGGGTCTTGATCACCAACTGGCCGATCACCGTCCGCCGCCAGGCTTTCAGCGTCCCCTGCGCTTCATCCCACTCCACCGTGTCGGAACTTTTCGCCAGTTCAGGGCGGGCGGCGATCAGCTCGCCGATATCCACTGGCAGAGCCAACAGCATGCGGGCATCCGGCGAAGCGCTACCCTGCAGCAGCAGCGGAGCGATAAGCCATTCATGACGGCCCAGCGCGTCGTCGGCGTCCAGCATCGCGCCCATGCCGTTCGCCAGCTGGTAGCGCCCCTCCTGACCGCGGCGGCGGGCGATGCGATCGGCGAAGGCCGACGCCAGCAGCCCCGCCATTAGCCCGGCATCGGGCTGGCCGCCGCGGCGGGCCAGGCGCTTCATCAGCTGCTGCGCTCGCTGCTGCCAGTTGGCCTGCTGACGGGAAAAGACGGCCCCCAAATCCACCAGTCCGCCGCGCGGCGGCTCCTCGAGGAGCGCCGCCAGCTTTGCCGCTGTCGCCGCCTCGTCATCGGTCTGCGCGGCGGCCAGCATCGCCGCCAGCCGCGGCTCGTTGCCAAGCGCTGCCATTTTGCGGCCAAACGCCGACAGCCGCTCGCCGTCCAGCGCCGACAGCGCCTCCAGCAGGCGGCGCGCGGCGGCCAGATTGCCCGCGGGCGGCTGATCCAGCCAGGCCAGCGCGGCCGGATCGTGGCAGCCCCACTGCAGCAGCTCCAGCAACAGCGCCGACAGATCGCTGTGCAGGATCTCCGGCTCGCTCTGCGCCGCCGCCCGTTCCGCCTGTTCTTTGCCGAGCAAATGCAGGCAGATCCCCGGGGAGAGACGACCGGCGCGTCCGGCACGCTGCGTCATCGATGCCTGGCTGATGCGCTGCGTCACCAGCCGGGTCAGGCCGGTGCGCGGGTCAAAGCGGGCGACCCGCTCCTGGGCGCTGTCGACCACCAGGCGGATCCCCTCGATGGTCAAACTGGTCTCGGCAATATTGGTGGCCAGCACCACTTTGCGCTTCCCGGCCGGCGCCGGGAGGATCGCTTTGCGCTGTTCGCTTAAGGGCAACGCGCCATACAGCGGGCAGAGAATGACATCCTCCGCCACGCGCTCCGTCAGCTGTTCCAGAACGCGCTGGATCTCGCCGACGCCGGGCAGAAACAGCAGCATCGATCCCTGTTCATGCCGCAGGAGCTCCGCCGCCGCTACCGCCACCGCCTCATCAAAACGCTGGTGCGCGGAGAGCGGGCTGAAGCGACGCTCCACCGGATAAGCGCGCCCCTCCGAGACCACCACCGGCGCCTCCGGCAGCAGACGCTGCAGGCGATCGTTATCGAGGGTCGCCGACATGATCAGCAGCTTGAGATCGTCACGTAACCCCTGCTGGACGTCGAGCAGCAGGGCCAGGGCCAGATCCGCCTGCAGGCTGCGCTCGTGAAACTCATCGAGGATCACCAGCCCCACGCCCGTCAGCTCCGGATCGCGCTGGATCATGCGCGTCAGGATCCCCTCCGTAACCACCTCCAGGCGGGTCTGCGGTCCGACGCAGGTTTCGGCGCGCATGCGGAAACCCACGGTCTCCCCCGGCTTTTCGCCAAGCAGTTCAGCCAGCCGCTGCGCGACATTACGCGCCGCCAGGCGCCTCGGCTCGAGCAGGATAATGCGTCCCGCGATGTTGCCCTCGGCGAGGATCTGCAGCGGCAGCCAGGTCGACTTCCCGGCGCCGGTCGGCGCGTTGAGCAAAACCTGCGGCGCATGCTGCAGGGCGGATAACAGTTCTGGAAGGACAGCGGCAACCGGCAATGAGGACACAAAAGGCTCCGGGGGTTAACATTCAGGGGTTCGCATTGTAGCATCCCCCTAATTCATTACCGAGTCTCTATCATGTCTGAGCCGAAAAGGCTGTTTTTTGCGCTTGAACTGCCGTCTGCCGTCCAGAAGCAAATTGTCCAGTGGCGGGCAACGCACTTCCCCGAAGATGCCGGCAGGCCCGTCGCGGCGGATAATCTTCATCTGACGCTGGCGTTTCTCGGCGAGGTGAGCGCGGAAAAACAGCGGGCGCTGGCCGCTCTCGCTGGTCGCCTGCGCCAGCCGGGCTTTACCCTGACGCTGGACGATGCCGGACAGTGGCTACGTTCGCGAGTGGTGTGGCTCGGAACCCGCCAGCCGCCGCGCGGCCTGCTGCAGCTCGCCAGCATGTTGCGCGCTCAGGCGGCGCGCAGCGGCTGCTATCAGAGCCCGCAGCCGTTTCACCCGCATATTACCCTGTGGCGCGATGCTCGCCAGGCGGTGCCGATCCCGGCCCCCGGCTTTCGCTGGACGTTTCCGGTGAACGAGTTCGTGCTCTATGAGTCCAGCTTTAGCCGGGGGCGCACGCGCTACACGGCGCTGGAACGTTATCCGTTTGATAAGGAAAGTTGATGCAGTTTGATCCGCCGTTGCAGCCCGCCATTTTGCTTAAACGTTACAAACGATTTCTTGCTGACGTGGTCACCCCCGATGGCCGCGAGCTGACGCTCCACTGCCCGAATACCGGGGCGATGACCGGCTGCGCCGTCCCGGGCGACACCGTCTGGTATTCCACCTCGGACAATGCGAAGCGCAAATATGCCCACACTTGGGAATTAACTGAAACCCAGCAGGGCGCAGTTATTTGCGTCAATACGCTGCGCGCGAATTCTTTGGCGAAAGAGGCGATTTCCGCCGGAATAATTCCTGAACTTTCAGGCTATAACCAGCTGAAAAGCGAAGTGAAATATGGCGAAGAGAATAGCCGTATCGATATTATGTTACAGGCAGATGACCGACAAAACTGCTATATTGAAGTGAAATCGGTTACGTTGGCGGAGAAAGAATACGGTTATTTTCCCGATGCGGTGACCACGCGCGGTCAGAAGCATCTGCGGGAACTGATGGCCGTCGCGGCAAATGGCGACCGCGCGGTGATTTTATTTGCCGTCCTGCATTCGGCAATTGACCGTTTTTCTCCCGCGCATCATATTGATGCCAGATACGCACAGCTGTTAACAGAAGCCCAGGACAAGGGGGTGGAAATTCTCGCCTGGAAAGCGGAACTTTCTACGACGAGGATGACTCTGAATAAGCCGATCGCCGTGGTGTTAAACCCCGGTAAATAAGTGGCTAAATAGTGTTCGGGTCGCAAGCGCGAATACGCTTTTCTTCACAGGGTTGTCAAGTGTAACGTTTAGATAATTGCTATCCGGAAAAGCATCTGCTATTTATAGCGGCCTGATTTTCCCCCACATGGGGATCGATAGTGCGTGTTAAGGAGAAGCAACATGCAAGAAGGGCAAAACCGTAAAACATCGTCCCTGAGTATTCTCGCCATCGCTGGGGTGGAGCCGTACCAAGAGAAACCGGGCGAAGAGTATATGAACGAAGCCCAGCTGGCGCACTTCAAGCGTATTCTTGAAGCATGGCGTAATCAACTCAGGGATGAAGTGGATCGCACCGTATCGCACATGCAGGATGAAGCAGCTAACTTCCCGGACCCGGTAGACCGTGCCGCCCAGGAAGAAGAGTTCAGCCTGGAGCTGCGTAACCGCGACCGCGAACGTAAACTGATCAAAAAGATCGAGAAAACGCTGAAAAAAGTTGAAGACGAAGACTTCGGCTACTGCGAATCCTGCGGCGTGGAGATCGGCATTCGCCGTCTGGAAGCGCGTCCGACAGCGGATCTGTGCATTGACTGCAAAACCCTGGCGGAAATTCGCGAAAAACAGATGGCGGGCTAATCCCCTGCTGCCTCACTCTCTGGCGGGAGTCTCTCCCGCCTGGTTCTGTTGTCCGTACCATGACTGACTCACGCTATATAGGGCGCTTCGCCCCCTCCCCCTCCGGCGAACTCCACTTCGGCTCTCTGATCGCCGCGCTCGGCAGCTACCTGCAAGCCCGCGCGAACCAGGGTATCTGGCGTGTTCGTATTGAAGATATCGACCCGCCGCGCGAAGTCCCCGGTGCCGCCGATACCATCCTGCGCCAGCTTGACCACTACGGTCTGCACTGGGATGGCGACGTGCTGTGGCAGTCGCAACGGCACGAAGCCTACCGCGAGGCGCTGACGTGGCTGGGCGAGCAAGGGCTGAGCTATTACTGCACTTGCACCCGCGCGCGGATCCACGCCGTGGGCGGGATCTACGACGGCCACTGCCGCGATCTCGGGCTGGGGGCGGAAAACGCCGCGCTGCGCCTGCGCCAAACCCGTCCGGTGCTGCAGTTTAGCGACCGTCTGCGCGGCACGCTCATCGCCAATGAGCCGCTGGCGCGTGAGGATTTTATTATCCACCGTCGCGACGGGCTGTTCGCCTACAACCTGGCGGTGGTGGTCGACGACCACTTTCAGGGGATCACCGAGATTGTCCGCGGCGCAGACCTGATTGAGCCGACGGTGCGGCAGATTTCGCTGTATCAGCATTTTGGCTGGCAGGCGCCGGATTACCTCCATCTGCCGCTGGCTCTCAATGGCGACGGCAATAAACTCTCTAAACAAAACCACGCGCCGGCGCTGCCGGAAGGCGATCCGCGCCCCGAAATCGTCCGGGCGCTCCGCTTTCTGAATCAGGCGATCCCCGAGGAGTGGCAGGCCCTGAGCATCGATGATTTACTCGCCCAGGCCGTCGCCAACTGGCAGCCGGCGAAAATCGAGCATTCTCAAATGGCTCCCGCTGAGCTATGATTAGCCGCTATTTTTACACTGTACAGTTGATCTGAAGTCCGTCTGACACTACGAGGTGCACCATTTTTACCCGAGTCGCTAATTTTTGCCGTAAGGTGCTAAGCCGTGAGGAGCGCGAGGCAGAAGCCGCCGTCGAACCAACGCCTATGACGGTGATCCCGCGTGAGCAGCATGCTATTTCCCGCAAAGATATCAGTGAAAACGCCCTCAAGGTCATGTACCGCCTCAACAAGGCGGGCTACGAATCCTGGCTGGTCGGCGGCGGCGTCCGCGACCTGCTGCTTGGCAAAAAGCCAAAAGATTTTGACGTTACCACCAACGCCACGCCGGATCAGGTACGCAAGCTGTTCCGCAACTGCCGTCTGGTTGGGCGACGTTTCCGCCTGGCGCATGTGATGTTCGGGCCGGAAATCATTGAGGTCGCCACCTTCCGTGGCCATCACGAAGGGCATACCGCCGATCGCGTCACCTCCCAGCGGGGCCAGAACGGCATGCTGCTGCGCGATAACATCTTCGGCTCGATCGAGGAGGATGCCCAGCGTCGCGACTTCACTATCAACAGCCTCTATTACAGCGTGGCGGACTTTACCGTTCGCGACTACGTCGGCGGCATGAAGGATCTGCAGGACGGCGTGATCCGTCTGATCGGCAACCCGGAAACCCGCTATCGCGAGGATCCAGTGCGCATGCTGCGCGCGGTGCGCTTTGCCGCCAAGCTCAATATGACCATCAGCCCGGAAACGGCTGAACCGCTGCCGCGCCTGGCCGCCCTGCTCCACGATGTGCCGCCGGCGCGTCTGTTCGAAGAAGTGCTTAAGCTGCTGCAGGCCGGGTATGGCTACCAGACCTACATGCTGCTGCGGGAATACAGCCTGTTCCAGCCGCTGTTCCCGACCATCACCCGCTACTTTACCGAGCGCGGCGACAGCCCGATGGAGCGGATCATCAGCCAGGTGCTGAAGAATACCGATACCCGCATTCATAACGATATGCGCGTCAATCCGGCCTTCCTCTTCGCGGTGATGTTCTGGTATCCGCTGCTGGAGACGGCGCAAAAAATCGCTCAGGAGAGCGGCCTGGCGTACTACGACGCCTTCGCCCTGGCGATGAACGATGTGCTGGACGAAGCCTGCCGTACGCTGGCGATCCCTAAGCGCATCACCACCCTTATTCGTGATATCTGGCAGCTGCAGCTGCGCATGTCCCGTCGTCAGGGCAAACGCGCCTGGAAGCTGATGGAGCATCCGAAATTCCGCGCCGCCTATGACCTGCTGGAGCTACGCGCCGGCGCCGAGAACAACCACGAACTGCAGCGCCTGACCAAATGGTGGGGCGAATTCCAGGTCGCCGCGCCGCCGGCGCAAAAAGATATGCTCAACGACCTCGGGGACGATCCGGCGCCGCGCCGTCGTCACCGTCGTCCGCGCAAGCGCGCGCCGCGCCAGGGTAGCGCATGACTCTGGTCTATATCGCTCTTGGCAGCAACCTTGCTTCTCCACTGGAGCAGGCGCAGGCGGCTATCCGCGCCCTGGGCGAAATTCCGCACAGCCGCGTGGTCGCCGTCTCTTCGTTCTACCGCACGCCGCCGCTGGGCCCGCAGGATCAGCCGGACTATCTCAACGCCGCCGTTGCGCTGGAAACCGCCCTGCCCCCCGAGACGCTGCTCGATCATACTCAGCGCATCGAACTGCAGCAGGGGCGAGTGCGCAAAGCCGAACGCTGGGGGCCGCGCACGCTGGACCTCGATATCATGCTGTTTGGCGATGCTGTCATTAACAGCGAGCGCCTGACCGTTCCGCACTACGATATGAAAAACCGCGGCTTTATGCTCTGGCCGCTGTTCGAGATCGCCCCGGACCTTCACTTTCCTGACGGCCTGGCGCTGCGCGCCGTGCTGGATAATCTCGGCGCGGAAAAGCCCGCCAGCTGGTAATCCCCTCTCCCTTTTTTAGCATTTGCGGCGATCGTCGTAATCGGTTGCCCAAAATCATTGCCCCTCTGAATGCTGCTGTTAGAATGCCGGTTAATATGACTTTCATCATCAGGAAATGTTATGAAACCGACCACCATTGCCCTGCTGCAGAAATGCAAACAGGAAAAGAAGCGCTTTGCCACCATTACCGCCTACGATCACAGCTTCGCGAAGCTGTTCGCCGATGAAGGCATAAATGTGCTGCTGGTAGGCGACTCGCTGGGAATGACGGTGCAGGGTCACGACTCCACCCTGCCGGTTACCGTGGAAGATATCGCCTATCACACCCGCGCCGTCCGCCGCGGCGCGCCAAACAGCCTGCTGCTTGCCGACCTGCCGTTCATGGCCTATGCCACCCCCGAGCAGACCTTTGCAAATGCCGCCATCGTGATGCGCGCTGGCGCCAATATGGTCAAACTCGAGGGCGGCGCCTGGCTGGCCGACACCGTGAGGATGCTGGCGGAGCGCGCGGTGCCGGTTTGCGGCCATCTTGGCCTGACGCCGCAGTCGGTGAACGTATTCGGTGGGTATAAAGTGCAGGGTCGCGGCGATGCGGCGCAGACCCTGTTTGAAGACGCGTTAGCGCTGGAGGCGGCGGGTGCGCAGCTGTTGGTCCTGGAGTGCGTGCCGGTTGAACTGGCGAAGCGCATCACCGACGCTCTGACCATTCCAGTGATCGGCATCGGCGCGGGCAATGTCACCGACGGGCAAATCCTCGTGATGCATGACGCTTTCGGCATTACCGGCGGCCACATTCCTAAATTTGCCAAGAATTTCCTTGCCGAAGCGGGCGACATCCGCGCCGCGGTGCGGCAGTATATTGCCGAAGTCGAATCCGGAGTCTATCCGGGCGAAGAACACAGTTTCCATTAAGGAGTCTTGTTGTGCTGATTATTGAATCCGTACTGCTGCTGCGGCAGCATATCCGCCGTCTGCGTCAGGAAGGTAAGCGTATCGCGTTGGTCCCGACGATGGGCAACCTGCATGATGGTCATATGAAGCTGGTTGATGAAGCCAAAGCCAGTGCGGACGTGGTGGTGGTCAGTATTTTCGTCAATCCGATGCAGTTTGACCGCGTCGACGACCTGGCGCGCTACCCGCGCACCTTACAGGATGATTGCGAAAAGCTGAACAAACGTCATGTCGACTTTGTCTTCGCGCCGACGCCGGCGGAAGTGTACCCCCAGGGTACTGAAGGCCAGACCTACGTCGACGTTCCGGGATTATCCACCATGCTCGAAGGCGCCAGCCGCCCGGGCCATTTCCGCGGCGTGTCGACCATCGTCAGTAAGCTGTTCAACCTTGTTCAACCAGACGTCGCCTGCTTCGGCGAGAAAGACTTCCAGCAGTTGGCGCTGATCCGCAAGATGGTCGCCGATATGGGCTACGACATTGAGATCATCGGCGTGCCGATCGTCCGCGCGAAAGATGGCCTGGCGCTGAGTTCGCGTAACGGCTACCTGACCGCCGACCAGCGCAAAATCGCGCCTGGTCTGTATAAAGTGCTGAGCGCGGTGGCGGAAAAGCTGGCCGCCGGCGATCGGCAGCTCGATGAGATCATCGCTATCGCTGAACAGGAGCTGAATGAGAAAGGCTTCCGCGCCGACGACATTCAGATCCGCGATGCCGACACCCTGCTTGAGCTGACCGATGCCAGCCAGCGCGCGGTGATCCTGATGGCCGCCTGGCTGGGGCAGGCTCGCCTGATCGACAACCGGATCGTCACGCTCGCTCAGTAGACAGCGGGTAAAAATCGGGCAATACTGCCCGGGCTTTTCTCAGGGCGGGCGCCGTGTCCGCTCTGCTACATTAAGGTTGAAGGGTAGAAGTTATGATGCGTAATATGCTGCAGGGCAAGCTCCACCGCGTAAAAGTCACGCAGGCGGACCTGCACTATGAAGGTTCTTGCGCCATTGACCAGGACTTCCTGGATGCGGCCGGTATTCTGGAGAATGAAACTATTCACCTCTGGAACGTCACCAACGGCAACCGTTTCTCCACCTACGCCATTGCCGCCGAGCGGGGCTCCCGGATCATCTCCGTTAACGGCGCCGCCGCGCACTGCGCCAGCGTCGGCGATATTTTGATCATCGCCAGCTTCGTTACCATGTCGGACGAAGAGGCGCGCAGCTGGCAGCCTAACATCGCCTACTTCGAAGGCGACAACGAAATGAAGCGCCAGGCGAAAGCTATTCCGGTACAGGTCGCCTGATGGCCGCGACGCTGCGCTCAGGCGCAGCGTCGGTATTACCCCTGCGGCTGGTTACTGATCAGCCGCGACATCGTCTCCAGCGAATCCGTGCGTAAGATATATAACCGCTTTAACAGAAACGGATTGTCCCCCGGCTTCACCTTCCCACGCACCGTCGTTACCGCCATATGAAACCCGGCGTCATTCGCCGCCTGCACCGCCGTAGCGTTATAGCCGCCGAAGGGATAGGAAAGGTAGAGAACGTGCGGATTAAACTGGCTCAGCGCCCGGCGCGAGCGGGCGAAATCAAACAGAATATTATGGTAATTGCGACTGAATAAAATCGGCCGCCGGCCGGCGTCAACCCGATGCAGGAAGTGAGTATGCGACTGAATATCAAAGACGTCCTGGATCTGGCGTAGCTCGGAAATGCTCATAAACTGCAGGGATTTCGGATCCCACTTCTGCGGATGGCGCTTAATACGCGAGGAGATAATAAACGCGGTGGCATGGAAACCGTACTGTTTCAGCACCGGATAGGCGTAGCGGTTCACCGATTTCAAGCCATCATCGAAAGTGATCGCCACCGCCCGCGCCGGGAGATTGATTTTATTACGCACATAGCCTTCCAGCTGATACAGGGTCAGCGTGGTATAGCCCTGATCGCGCAGCCAGGTCATCTGATTCGTGAAGGCGCGAACCGAGGTGGTGGTCGACGTATGACGAAAACGGGTGTTCTCTTCATCGCGCAGAATATGGTGATAGGTCAGCACGGGAATACCGTGATCCTCCTGCGCGTCCAGACTACTGACCCACGCCAGCCGGTCGCCAATGCGGATCTGAAACCAGGTCTGATTGAGCCGGTCCTTCAGCTTGCTGAGGATCGGATAGCGCAGATTGTTGGCCAGCGTGCCGAACGGCGCGCTGCTTACCGAGGGAGCGTCATAGAGCGGTGTATCTTTCCAGGTGAGTAAATTTTGGTTACTCAGCGGTTTATTAAGATCCCCCAAACGGTCCTCCACCCGCTGCTTGCCCTGCACCGGCTCGAGATGCCCTTTATCAATAAACCCGGTGCCAAAGCCGAAACGAAACTCATAGTAGTCAGCCGCCGTCGGGACGACTGCGAGGATCTGCCCGGCACGAACATTGCCGACGCTGACCACATGATTTCCCACCTGCGCCCAGATGACCGCGTCTTCGGTGGTTTGCATATAGCGCACAGCCTTGCCCTGCTGGCTAAGCAGGCTGGCGGAGGCGCTGAGTGAGGTCAGGAAAAGAAGCAGGGTCAAAAATCGGGCAAGCATACGCATCAAACCGTTATACCATCAACGGCGGTTATTGTAACAAAAGCGGTATCTGTCCCGCTGCTTAATTTCCCCAGGCATCATGGCGCAACCGGAACGGGGGGTTCTTCTGCTGCTGATGCCACAGGCTGCTCACCATCGGCCCGCCCGCGCTGACGATCGCCTGGCGAAACGCCACGCTGCTTAACGTGCCTCGCAGGAGATACATTCGCTCAAGGAGTGGATAGCTGACGCCGGAGATCACTTCGCAGTGGGTATGTTTGTGACTCATCAGCGCCGCGGCCCGATAAGGCGCCGCACCGGTTTTGTCAGTGAGAAAAATGACCCCGTCCCCGGAGTCGGTGGCATGCAGCGCATCGCACATCATCCGGCTCAACATATTGCTGCTGAGATTGCGCCAGTAATTGACCGCCCGGCACTGGGCCAGCGGACCAAACTTTTGTTCAAGACGATCCAGCATCTCCTGCGCCAGCTCATCGTGACAGGTAATGACCCATCCGAGCATGCTTCCCTCCTTAGCCAGCGAATAATGTAGCAAGGTGAAGATGACGTATCGGTGATGGGAGTCAAAGATAAGCGGTTAGCGCTTCGCATATTTACTTCAGGAAGCGCTAACCATGATGAGTATCAGCTACGCAGGCCGCGACCGCGCTGAATTAACGACCAGCACAGCAGATAGAAGGCGACAATGAACACCACCAGCACGGCGAAGGTGGTCGCCAGCGGGACGTCGTTGATACCGAGGAAGCCGAAGCGAAAACCGCTGATCATGTAGACGATGGGGTTCAGATGCGACAGCCCCTGCCAGAACGGCGGCAGCAGGGTCAGCGAGTAGAACACCCCGCCGAGATAGGTCAGCGGCGTCAGCACAAAGGTCGGGATCAGGCTAATGTCATCGAAGGTCTTGGCAAACACCGCGTTCAGCAGCCCGGCCAGCGAGAACAGCACCGCGGTGAGGAGCAGCGTCAGGGCGACAAACAGCCAGGAGTGAACCTGGAACGGCACAAAGAATAGCGACACCGCGGTCACCAGGATACCTACGCACAGTCCTCGCGCTACCCCGCCGCCCACGTAGCCGGCGATAATCACATGCGTCGGCACTGGCGCCACCAGCAGCTCTTCAATATTGCGCTGAAACTTGGCGCTGAAGAAGGATGAGGCGACGTTGGCGTAAGCGTTAGTGATCACCGCCATCATGATCAGGCCCGGGACGATAAACTGCATATAGGTAAAACCATGCATCTCACCAATGCGCGAGCCGATCAGGTTGCCAAAGATCACGAAATACAGGGTCATGGTGATCACCGGCGGCACCAGCGTCTGTACCCAGATGCGCATAAAACGGTGGATCTCTTTGGTCCAGATGCTTTTCAGCGCGACCCAATAAAGCTGCATCATGCTGATTCTCCTTTTCGCTCATGCACCAGCGTGACAAACAGCTCTTCCAGACGGTTGGCTTTGTTACGCATACTCAGTACCTGCACCCCCTGGGCGCTCAGCTGCGCGAAGACGCTGTTAATTCCCTGCTCACGCAGAACCTCCACTTCCAGCGTCGAGGTATCGACCAGCTGGTACTGGTAGCCTTCGAGCTTCGGCACCGGGCTTTTTGGCGCGAGGTCAAGAATAAAGGTCTCTGACTTCAGCTTCGACAGCAGCGCTTTCATCGAGGTGTTTTCCACCAGCTCGCCGTGCTGGATGATGCCGATGTTGCGACATAGCATTTCGGCCTCTTCGAGATAGTGGGTGGTCAGGATAATGGTGGTTCCGCGATCGTTGAGATCCTTGAGAAAGCCCCACATAGAGCGACGCAGTTCAATATCGACGCCGGCGGTCGGTTCGTCGAGGATCAGCAGCTTCGGCTCATGCATCAACGCGCGGGCGATCATCAGGCGACGCTTCATCCCGCCGGAGAGCATCCTCGCGCGTTCGTTGCGTTTTTCCCACAGGTCGAGCTGTTTTAAATACTTTTCACTGCGG
The DNA here is from genome assembly GCF_018223905.1 of Klebsiella sp. 28. Taxonomy (NCBI): domain Bacteria; kingdom Pseudomonadati; phylum Pseudomonadota; class Gammaproteobacteria; order Enterobacterales; family Enterobacteriaceae; genus Klebsiella; species Klebsiella sp. 28. The sequence continues at coordinate 82,107 of NZ_JAGRQY010000105.1, read as the reverse complement.
GAAAGGGCTTCTTTACGCTCAACTCCGTAGTAGCCCGCCTGGTTAACGACGATCTGCTGCACGGTTTCGAACGGGTTGAAGTTAAACTCCTGCGGCACCAGGCCAAGCTGGCGCTTGGCATTGACGACGTCTTTCTCCAGATCGTAGCCAAAGACATTGACCTGACCAGAGGTTTTGTTCACCAGCGAGCTGATGATGCCGATGGTCGTGGATTTTCCGGCCCCGTTCGGGCCCAGCAGGGCATAAAAATCCCCCGCTTCGACCTGCAGGTCGATCCCCCGCAGCGCCTGAACCCCGCCGGGATAGGTTTTTTTGAGCTGTTTTAATTCCAGAGCAATGGTCATTAAATATCTCTTCTCGTGTCGTGACACGTCATTAACCCGCCTGACTCACGTTTGCACTGGACCGGCGCTGACGCCGCCAACGCATCTGCAGCCTGAAGTATCACGGGTTAAGATGGTTTTAAAAAAGGTGAGCTTACCCTATATTAGCGCAACGCACTTACTTGGTTACAGGCCGATAACGTCCATGAATGATATAGATACACTCATCAGCAACAATGCACTATGGTCAAAAATGCTGGTGGAAGAGGACCCCGGCTTTTTTGAGAAACTGTCGCAGACGCAGAAACCGCGCTTCCTGTGGATTGGCTGTTCGGACAGCCGCGTTCCCGCTGAGCGACTCACCGGCCTGGAGCCTGGCGAACTGTTCGTGCATCGTAACGTAGCGAACCTGGTGATCCACACCGATCTCAATTGTCTGTCGGTGGTGCAGTATGCCGTCGATGTCCTGGAAGTCGAGCACATTATTATCTGCGGCCACTACGGCTGCGGCGGCGTGCAGGCGGCGGTGGAGAACCCGGAGCTGGGGCTTATCGACAACTGGCTGCTGCATATCCGCGATATCTGGTTTAAGCACAGCTCGCTGCTCGGTGAAATGCCAGAGGAGCGCCGTCTGGATACCCTTTGTGAACTGAACGTGATGGAACAGGTGTACAATCTGGGACATTCGACGATTATGCAATCCGCGTGGAAGCGCGGACAGAAGGTGACCATCCACGGCTGGGCTTACGGGATTCACGACGGACTGCTGCGCGATCTGGATGTCACCGCTGTGAGCAGGGAAACCCTCGAACAGCGCTATCGCCACGGGATCTCCAACCTCAAGATCAAGCACATCAACCACAGATAGCCTTCAGACTTCGCCACCCTGGAGAGCGCGGCGCGCGCTGTCCAGAGTGGGATATCCCCTTACTCGTCCAGCAGGGTGACTTTGCCGATATACGGCAGATGGCGGTAGCGCTGAGCATAGTCGATACCGTAACCCACCACGAACTCATCCGGAATCGCGAAACCGACGTATTCAACCGGGACGTTCACTTCGCGGCGGCTGGGTTTATCAAGTAGCGTACAAATGGCCAGCGATTTCGGCTCGCGCAGGCTGAGGATTTCGCGAACTTTAGACAGGGTATTGCCGGAGTCGATGATGTCTTCCACGATCAGAACGTCTTTACCACGGATGTCTTCATCCAGATCTTTAAGGATTTTCACATCACGAGTGGTGGACATGCCGCTGCCGTAGCTGGAGGCGGTCATAAAATCGACTTCATGCGGCACCTGCACTTCACGGCACAGGTCGGCCATGAACATAAACGAGCCGCGCAGCAGCCCCACCAGCACCATTTCGCTGCCGCTGTTCTGATAATGTTCGTTGATTTGACGACCCAGTTCCGCGATACGCGCTTTGATCTCGGATTCCGGGATCATCACTTCTACAGTATGTTTCATAATACTAACCATTTGATTCTAAATATAAATCATCAAAGCCGCTGCTTTCGCCCCGACGATGACCGGCAAGCCATCCAGTATACCAGCAAAAAGAAATCTTCGGTGCAGGGATTAATAAAGCCATATTTGTGATTCCGATCACACTTGTTAAATCCTATAATTAATTGCAGTTAAAAAATTTAACAAACACATGAGTAACTTTTTATGGCTGAAACAAAGTCTCAACAATCAAGGCTCCTGGTGACGCTGACTGCGCTATTTGCAGCGTTCTGCGGCCTCTATCTATTAATCGGCGGGGCATGGCTGGTCGTGCTTGGCGGCTCCTGGTACTACCCTATCGCCGGGCTGGTGATGCTGGGCGTGACCGTAATGCTGTTCCGCGGCAAGCGCGCTGCGCTGTGGCTGTACGCCGCGCTGCTGCTGGCGACCATGATCTGGGGCGTCTGGGAAGTTGGTTTCGACTTCTGGGCGTTGACGCCGCGTAGCGATATCCTCGTCTTCTTTGGCATCTGGCTGATCCTGCCCTTTGTCTGGCGTCGTCTGCCGGTGCCTTCCGCTGGCGCCGTTGGCGCGCTGGTCGTCGCCCTGCTGATCAGCGGCGGCATGCTGACCTGGGCTGGTTTTAACGACCCGCAGGAAGTCAACGGCACCCTGAGCGCCGACGCTACGCCGGCCGCACCGATTTCCACCGTCGCCGACGGCGACTGGCCGGCCTATGGCCGTAACCAGGAAGGCCAGCGCTTCTCCCCGCTGAAGCAGATTAACGCCGATAACGTGAAGAACCTGAAGGAAGCCTGGGTGTTCCGCACTGGCGACCTGAAACAGCCGAACGATCCGGGTGAAATCACTAACGAAGTGACGCCGATTAAAGTCGGCGATACGCTCTTCCTGTGTACCGCTCACCAGCGCCTGTTTGCGCTGGACGCCGCCACCGGTAAAGAGAAGTGGCATTTTGACCCGCAGCTGAACGCCGATCCGTCGTTCCAGCACGTCACCTGCCGCGGTGTTTCTTATCACGAAGCGAAAGAGGATAACGCCCCTGCCGACGTCGTCGCCGACTGTCCGCGCCGCATTATCCTGCCGGTGAACGATGGTCGCCTGTTCGCGGTAAACGCCGACAACGGTAAGCTGTGCGAAACCTTTGCTAATAAAGGTATTCTCAATCTGCAGACCAACATGCCGGTCACCACGCCGGGCATGTATGAACCCACTTCACCGCCGATCATCACCGATAAAACCATCGTGATTGCCGGCGCGGTCACCGATAACTTCTCTACCCGCGAGCCGTCAGGCGTGATCCGCGGCTTTGATGTGAATACCGGTAAACTGCTGTGGGCCTTCGATCCGGGTGCGAAAGATCCGAACGCCATCCCGAGCGATGAACATCACTTCACGCTCAACTCGCCGAACTCATGGGCGCCTGCCGCCTACGACGCTAAGCTGGATCTGGTCTATCTGCCGATGGGCGTGACCACTCCGGACATCTGGGGCGGCAACCGTACGCCGGAGCAAGAGCGTTATGCCAGCTCGATTGTGGCACTGAACGCCACCACCGGTAAGCTGGCCTGGAGCTATCAGACCGTCCATCACGATCTGTGGGATATGGACATGCCTTCCCAGCCGACGCTGGCTGATATTGAGGTCAACGGCAAAACCGTACCGGTCATCTATGCCCCGGCGAAAACCGGCAACATCTTCGTGCTGGATCGTCGTAACGGCGAGCTGGTGGTCCCGGCGCCGGAAAAACCAGTACCGCAGGGCGCTGCCAAAGGTGATTACGTTACCAAAACCCAGCCCTTCTCCGATCTGAGCTTCCGTCCGAAGAAAGATCTGACCGGCGCGGACATGTGGGGCGCCACTATGTTCGACCAGTTGGTGTGCCGCGTGATCTTCCACCAGCTGCGCTATGAAGGTATCTTCACCCCGCCGTCTGAGCAGGGCACGCTGGTGTTCCCGGGTAACCTGGGGATGTTTGAATGGGGCGGTATCTCCGTCGATCCGAACCGTCAGGTGGCTATCGCCAACCCGATGGCGCTGCCTTTCGTCTCAAAACTGATCCCGCGCGGGCCAGGCAATCCGATGGAGCCGCCGAAAGATGCGAAAGGCTCTGGTACCGAGTCCGGCGTGCAGCCGCAGTACGGCGTCCCGTACGGCGTAACGCTGAACCCGTTCCTGTCGCCGTTCGGCCTGCCGTGCAAACAGCCGGCCTGGGGGTATATCTCCGCCCTGGATCTGAAAACCAACGAAGTGGTATGGAAAAAACGTATCGGTACTCCGCAGGACAGCCTGCCGTTCCCGATGCCGGTTAAACTGCCGTTTACCATGGGGATGCCGATGCTGGGCGGTCCAATCTCCACGGCCGGTAACGTCCTGTTCATCGGCGCGACTGCAGATAACTACCTGCGCGCGTACAATATGAGCAACGGCGAGAAGCTGTGGGAAGCCCGTCTGCCAGCCGGCGGTCAGGCGACTCCGATGACCTACGAAGTGAATGGCAAACAGTATGTTGTCATCTCTGCCGGCGGTCACGGCTCGTTCGGTACCAAAATGGGCGATTATATTGTCGCCTATGCGCTCCCGGATGACGCCAAATAAAACGCAAAACGGCAACGAAAGTTGCCGTTTTTTTTGGTGTTCCGTCCTTCTTCCCGTTGGGGATCGCAGCAGGTCGCAGAGACTTAAACCGTGAACCCCAACATCATCCCGGTGTCTTCATGTTCCAGCAGGTGGCAGTGGGCCATATAGGCAAACTCCTTCGGCGCCGGATGATCAAACTTCACTAATACTTCACTCACGTCCCCTTCCACACGAACGGTGTCTTTCCAGCCGCGACGATGCGCCGCTGGCGGCTTGCCGTTTTCGCTGAGGATACGGAACTGGGTGCCGTGGATATGGAACGGATGCAACATCATGTCGCCCTTACCAGAAATCACCCAGCGCTCATACTGGCCTCTGGCGGCGGCAAACATCGGCTCATTCATGTCGAAGGCTTTGCCGTTGATGCGGTTGGCGTTATGGAAATCAAAGCCCTTGCCTGACGACATGCCATGCTCCATGCCGGATCCGTGGTTCATGCTCATGTCGCCGTGATGCATATTCCCCATGTCGCTCATGTCGCCATGCCCCATCATGCCGTGATCCATTCCGGCCATCGCCTGGTCGCCATACTTCTCCATCAGCGCCTGCATGCCCATCCGGTCGAGCATCGGATCCATAGACAGCTGGAGCTGACGCTGCGTCAGCCCCGTCAGGGACGGTAACGCCGGGAGAGCGGCCAGAGTATCCAGCAGCTTGCCGGAGGCGGGAATGACCAGCGGCTGGACGCGCAGTACCGGCTGTGGTTTATCAAAAGGCGCAATCGCCATGCCCATCTGGCTCACCGGCAGAGTCACCAGATCGAAAGGTTTACCGTCGCTGGTGTCCACCAGCACCTCAAAGCGTTCCCCCATCAAGACCGGCAATTCATCGACCTTGACCGGCTCGGCCAACAGACCGCCATCGCTGGCCACTACGTACAGCGGGCGCTTATCGCTGGTGGCAAAATTGAGGGAACGGGCATTACAGCCGTTCAGCAAGCGCAGGCGCAGCCAGCCGCGCGGCGCGGCATGTTCGGGATAGAGGGCCCCATTGGTCAGTAGCGTATCGCCAAACCAGCCGACGGCGGCGCTCATCACATCCAGCTGATAGTCGATCTCGCCGGCGGCGGTGAACTTCTTATCCTGGACGATCACCGGCACATCATCGATTCCCCACTGCTTAGGCAGCAGCAGGCGCCCGTTCTCTTCATCCTCGATCAGCACCAGGCCGGCCAGCCCCATCGCCACCTGCCGGCCGGTGCTCCCATGCTGATGCGGATGAAACCAGCAGGTCGCCGCCCGCTGCGTTGGCGTGAAGCTTACCGTGCGGGTGGCGCCCGGCGCGATAACCCCCTGTGGCCCCCCGTCGACCTCGCCCGGTACCTCCAGACCATGCCAGTGCAGCGTGGTCTCTTCCGCCAGCTGGTTAGTAATATCCACCGTGACGGTCTTCCCCTGCGTCAACTGCAGCGCAGGGCCCAGCAGCGACCCGTTGTAGCCCCAGGTAGTGGCATTCAGGGCGCCAAACCGCGTTTTGCCCGCCTGGATCCTGAGCGCGATGCGGTTGCGCGCATCGGCGGCTAACAGCGACGGTATCGGCAGAGCCGGGCGACTGGCGGCAAAGACCGCCCGGCTCCATAACGGCAATGCGCTGGCCATGCCGACCGCGGCGGTCAGTTTGAGGAAGTCTCGACGTTGCATATTCACATCCTTTTATTCTGCGGGCGAATATTTGAGCTTAAACCCTACCGTAACGGGAAGGTCAAGCAGAAGAGTAAGAATAAAGATCGGCGCTGTGTAAAGAAGTATGCTAATTTGAAGCGTCGGTGATCTAATGGTAGAAAAAATGAAGACGCTTTTCAGAACAATGGTACTCGGCAGCCTGCTTGCTCTCTCCGCCAACAGCTACGCGCTCAGCGAATCCGAAGCGGAAGATATGGCTGATTTAACCGCGGTTTTTGTGTTTCTGAAAAACGACTGTGGCTACCAGAACCTGCCCAACACGCAGATCCGTCGCGCGCTGGTGTTCTTTGCCCAACAGAACCAGTGGGACCTGAGCAACTATGACAGCTACAACATGAAAGCGCTTGGCGAAGACAGCTATCGCGATCTTAGCGGCATTAACATTCCGACGGCGAAAAAATGTAAAGCGCTGGCCCGCGATTCGCTCAGCCTGCTGGCTTACGTTAAATAATTCCCTGCGCGGGCGGCAACGCTCCGCGCCTTTAGCATTTCAATTCCCCCTTTAAATATTTATATTTATTATTGTATATAAACAAACCTTATTTAATTACGAACCTATCAATTTGCCAAATAAAGTAAACCCATAATAATGAAGAATGACTAAAAAACTAATAAAATATCATTATTCATATATTGCAAAATAAAAAGCACCCTTCTAGAATCCGGTAAAAATATACCTACTTCATGGACTGAAATTGTGAATATCTCGCTGACTCTTCGTGTTATCCCTCTCGCCGCGCTGTTAGTAGCCGGCTGTAGCAATACCTCTTCCCGCCAGCCGGTTAAACCGATCGCCACGCCGCTGACGACACAGCAGCAGGCAGAGCAGGAGCGGGCGGCCAGCGAACAAGCGCGCATTGAATCCTGTCGCCAGGCGCTGGATTCGCTAAAAGAGGTTAACCCACAGCAAGCCACTAAACTCAGCAATGACTTTAACGCTTTAGTGCGCGCGGCGTCACAATACAATAGCGTGCGCGAGAAAGTGGCGGATCCTACCCGGCTTGGCATTGACTCCATGTATCAGTTTAAATCCATCAAACTGTGCGCCGATATCCAGAAAACGCTGATCGATAGCCTGGTACAGCGTGGTGAAAGCAAACAGCCATGAACAGAGCCGCCACGCTGACCCTCAACGCGCCCCTGCTGATGCTCGTCGCTGCGCTGGCGCTTTCAACCCCCTTCACCGCCGGCGCCGCGCCGGCCTTTCTTGATTACGCCCAACAGCAAACCCAGCAATCTCAGGCGCAAGAAAAAAACGATGCCGCAAGCGCAAAACAAACACAAGAAAGCCGCCAGAGCGCAGATAATAAAAAAACCGATACCAACACCTCACAATTACAAAAAAGAATCACCAGCCAGCAGGCGGCGATTGCACAAAAAGATAAGCTTATACAGCAATTAAAAAAACAGCTTGCCGCTACGCCGCAAACGGATACTGCCGGAGCGAATGAGCAAGCGGCGTTGAATAAGAGAATTAATGAATTACAGGTCGCCTTAAGCGCCGCTACTGCAGAAAAAGAGGCATTAATAAAAAAAGCAGGCGTTGTGCAGAATAATAATCTACAGCAAAGCAAGGCCGCGGCGCGTCAGCAGATCCAGCAATTAACGACGCAGATTCAGCAAGCCGAAGCTGAAAATAAACGCCTCAGCGCCAGCTTTACCACGCTTAATAAAGATAAACACGCGCTAATGACCCAACTGGCCGCAACGGAAAAAGAGAAACAGGCCGTCCTCGAGCAGGTTAAGGCCCTTAACGCCGATAAGCAGTCGCTGACTATTCGCCTCGCCGCTGCGGAGAAGGCGCAGCAGGCCGCTCTTGACCAGGCTAAAGCGCTTAACGCTGACAAACAGCCGCTGGCGACCCGGCTGGCCGCCGCGGAAAAAGAGAAACAGGCCGTCCTCGAGCAGGTTAAAGCCCTTAACGCCGATAAGCAGTCGCTGACTATTCGCCTCGCCGCTGCGGAAAAGACGCAGCAGGCTGCCCTCGATCAGGTCAAAGCCCTTAACGCCGATAAACAATCTCTGTCCACCCGGCTGGCCGCCGCGGATAAAGCGCCGCATGGCCCCGCTAACGACGCCGCTGCGCCAAAAAATGAGCCACCAGAGATGGCGGCCATAGTGGCAGCCTATCGCCTGCAGGCGGATAAAGACAACGCCCAGCTACGGATGAAAGAAGATGAAATCGAACTGCTGAGAACGCAGCTTTCTGTACAGTCCAAAACGCGCAGCGGCGAGAGCGCCGCCGCCAAACTCAGCGCATCGGGAGAACAGCAGGCTTATGCGATCGGCGCCTCGATGGGAAGCGAGGCGCTCAACGTCCTTACCACCCGTCGCACTCAGGGAGTTACCGTCGACGCAGGCCTGGTGCTGCAGGGCATCGAAGATGCCTTTCGCGGCCAGCTTCGTCTCGGAGAGCAGGAACGTAACAAGGCGCTGTTTGATGTGTCGCAGCAGGTTTTTCAGAACCTGAATAAAATAGAGCAGAAAAACATCAGTGCCGGCAAGAAATATCAGCAGGCGTTTGCGCGCAAAAAAGATGTGGTCTTTAAAGAGGGCGTCTACAGCCGCGTCGATTACCCGGGTAAAGGAAAAATAAGCGGTAACGACCTGGTTACCGTGGTGATCAAAGAGATGCTGACGGACGGGACGGTGATCAACGATATGGAAGCGAAAGATCAGGCGCTTACGCAAAAGCTGGATGCCTATCCCCCGGTGTTTCGCGAACCGCTGAAGCGTCTACAGAACCACGGCTCCGTGACGCTCGTCGTCCCGCCTGAAAAGGCCTATGGCAGTAAAGGATTACCGCCAAAAATTCCGCCAGGCGCCACCATGGTTTATTCCGTGCGGATAGTAGATAGCCAACCCGAGCCGGCAAAATAGCCTCATCCTCTCCACCGCCCTTCCGGGGCGGTGGCTGTTATTCCTGCCTCATTGCTGCAATAACCGCCGTGCATCCTCATCTATAGTTGTCTATGATGTTGCACTCGTTTTACGGGTGTAACAGATGTTAACGAAGGAGGAGCCTTATCGTGGCCGATAATCCACTGTGGCATGAAACGCTGCATGACCATTTTGGTCAGTATTTTAGCGTTGATAACGTGCTGTACCACGAAAAAACCGATCATCAGGATCTGATCATCTTTGATAACCGCGCCTTTGGCCGGGTGATGGCGCTGGATGGCGTCGTACAAACCACCGAACGCGACGAGTTCATCTATCACGAAATGATGACCCATGTGCCGCTGCTGGCTCACGGCAACGCGAAGCATGTGTTGATCATTGGCGGCGGCGATGGCGCGATGCTGCGCGAAGTCTCTCGTCACCGTAGCATCGAAACCATCACCATGGTGGAAATCGACGCCGGGGTAGTTTCATTCTGCCGCCAGTACCTGCCGAACCATAACGCCGGCGCCTATGACGATCCGCGCTTTACGCTGGTGATTGATGATGGCGTCAATTTTGTTAATCAGACGACGCAAACGTTTGACGTGATCATTTCGGACTGTACCGATCCTATCGGCCCGGGAGAAAGCCTGTTCACCTCGGCTTTTTATGAAGGCTGCAAACGCTGCCTGAACCCGGGTGGGATCTTTGTTGCCCAGAATGGCGTCTGCTTCCTGCAACAGGATGAAGCGGTAGGCAGCCATCGCAAGCTAAGCCACTATTTTCGCGACGTCAGCTTCTACCAGGCGGCAATTCCAACCTATTACGGCGGGATCATGACCTTTGCCTGGGCGAGCGACAATGAGGCGCTGCGCCATCTCTCCAGCGAAATCATTCAGGCGCGCTTTCACAAAGCCAACCTGACCTGCCGTTACTACAATCCGGCAATCCATACGGCGGCCTTCGCCTTACCACAATATCTGCATGATGCTCTGTCCGCACCGTGACGCGAAATAAGGGGGTGAACTAAATTGAAAAAATTGAAGCTGCACGGCTTTAACAACCTGACCAAAAGCCTGAGTTTTTGTATCTACGATATCTGTTACGCCAAAACGGCAGAAGAGCGCGACGGCTACATCGCCTATATCGACGAACTCTATAATGCCAATCGCCTGACGGAGATCCTGACAGAAACCTGTTCTATTATTGGCGCCAATATCCTGAATATCGCCCGTCAGGATTATGAACCCCAGGGCGCCAGCGTGACCATTCTGGTCAGCGAAGAGCCTGTCGATCCCAAGCTGATTGACCAGACCGAACATCCTGGCCCGCTACCGGAAACCGTGGTCGCCCATCTCGATAAGAGCCATATCTGCGTGCATACCTACCCGGAGAGCCATCCGGAGGGCGGCCTGTGCACCTTCCGCGCCGATATCGAAGTTTCAACGTGCGGCGTCATTTCCCCGCTTAAAGCGCTGAACTATCTGATTCACCAGCTGGAATCGGACATTGTGACCATTGACTACCGTGTGCGCGGCTTTACCCGCGATATCAATGGGATGAAGCATTTTATCGATCATGAAATCAATTCGATTCAGAACTTTATGTCCGACGATATGAAGTCGTTGTATGACATGGTCGACGTCAACGTTTATCAGGAAAATATCTTCCATACCAAAATGTTGCTCAAGGAGTTCGACCTTAAGCACTACATGTTCCATACCCGACCGGAAGAGTTGACTGCCGAAGAGCGCAAGGTCATTACCGACCTGCTATGGAAAGAGATGCGCGAGATTTACTACGGCCGCAATATTCCTGCCGTGTAATCTATGAAATGCCCGGCGGCGCTTTTGCTTGCCGGGCCTGTAGTTCTGCGCCACCCGACATAAAAGGCGTCATTAACGCTGCTGCATAAACTCACGATAGGCGGCGACCACCTGCAGGAAATCCTCAACACCGCACAGAGAGAGACTTTCTTCGTCGTAGTAGCTCATCCCCTCCTCGATTTCGTCGCCGGAAAACTCCAGCTGATTGGCGCGGATCATCACCTCTTCGCCATCCAGCCACAGCGTATATTCATGCCCGGCACGCTGCCAGGAACGCTCGCTGCCCTTCACGGTGCGCGCAGCCTGCTCCACTTCGTCCAGCAGAGCAAGATTGCCTTTCACCTCCTCGTTGAACCAGTGGCCGATCGCCTCGTGATCCATCGACATTCGCACCTTTACCACTCCGGTAATATCGCGCAGAAATTCGTAATCCATAGTCTTTTCCTCTGCAAGGGCAATGCGTCACCGCTGCACTGTACCCATGCAGTAATTATCGCAGCAGACAGAAAGAAAAAAAGCGTAGCAGGCAGGAGGTTTGGAAATAAAAATGCCCGATGATGCAATGTTCACCGGGCATTGGAGAGTTTATCGCCAAACGGTCAGCCGGGCTGACCGAATGGTTTACACCGCGGTCTGGAAGATCACGCCGTCAGCTTTTTCAGTGTACTGATCCAGCTGGTTGAAGTTCAGATAACGGTAGGTATCTTCCGCCGTCTTATCCACCTGCGCCACGAAGGTCTGGTACTCTTCCGGCGTCGGCAGTTTGCCGAGCAGCGAAGCCACCGCTGCCAGTTCGGCAGAGGCGAGATAGACGTTAGCGCCGGTACCTAAACGGTTCGGGAAGTTACGGGTAGAGGTGGAAACCACCGTCGCGCCGTCGGCCACGCGCGCCTGGTTACCCATACACAGGGAACAGCCAGGGATTTCGATACGCGCCCCGCTCTTACCAAACACGCTATAGTAGCCTTCTTCGGTCAGCTGCGCGGCATCCATACGGGTTGGCGGCGCCACCCACAGGCGAGTCGGCAGTTGGCCTTTGTGGCTATCCAGCAGCTTACCGGCGGCACGGAAGTGGCCGATGTTGGTCATGCAGGAGCCGATGAACACTTCGTCGATCTTCTCGCCCTGCACATCAGACAGCAGGCGGGCATCGTCCGGATCGTTCGGCGCGCACAGAATCGGCTCTTTAATATCCGCCAGATCGATGTCGATCACTGCCGCGTATTCCGCGTCAGCATCGGCTTCCAGCAGCTGCGGATCCGCCAGCCATTTTTCCATGCCCTGGATACGACGCTCCAGGGTACGGCGGTCGCCGTAGCCTTCGGCGATCATCCACTTCAGCAGAACGATGTTGGAGTTCAGATACTCAACGATCGGCTCTTTATTCAGCTTGATGGTGCAGCCGGCGGCAGAACGCTCCGCCGAGGCATCGGTCAACTCGAACGCCTGCTCGACTTTCAGATCCGGCAGACCTTCGATCTCGAGGATGCGACCAGAGAAGATGTTTTTCTTACCTTTCTTCTCCACGGTCAGCAGGCCCTGCTTGATGGCGTACAGCGGGATGGCGTGGACCAGGTCACGCAGGGTGATCCCCGGCTGCATTTTACCTTTGAAACGCACCAGCACCGATTCCGGCATATCCAGCGGCATCACGCCGGTCGCGGCGGCGAAGGCCACCAGACCAGAGCCTGCCGGGAAGGAGATGCCGATTGGGAAACGGGTGTGGGAGTCACCGCCGGTACCCACGGTATCCGGCAGCAGCATGCGGTTCAGCCAGGAGTGAATCACGCCATCGCCCGGACGCAGAGAAACACCGCCGCGGTTCATGATGAAGTCCGGCAGAGTGTGGTGCGTGGTAACGTCAACCGGCTTCGGGTAGGCCGCGGTGTGGCAGAAGGACTGCATCACCAGGTCTGCAGAGAAGCCCAGGCACGCCAGGTCTTTCAGCTCATCACGGGTCATTGGACCGGTGGTGTCCTGAGAACCGACGGAGGTCATTTTCGGTTCGCAATAAGCGCCCGGACGGATACCGGCAACGCCGCAGGCGCGGCCAACCATTTTCTGCGCCAGCGAGAAGCCGCGGGTGCTTTCCGCCACGTCTTTCGCCTGACGGAAGACATCGCTGTGCGGCAGGCCCATCGCTTCACGCGCTTTGGTGGTCAGACCGCGACCGATGATCAGCGGAATACGGCCGCCGGCGCGCACTTCGTCGATCAGCACATCGGTTTTCAGCTCGAAGCTGGCCAGCAGTTCGTTGGTCTCGTGGTTACGCACTTCGCCTTTGAACGGGTAAACGTCGATTACGTCGCCCATGTTCAGGTTAGACACATCAACTTCGATAGGCAGCGCGCCCGCATCTTCCATGGTGTTAAAGAAAATTGGCGCGATTTTACCGCCCAGACACAGGCCGCCGCCGCGCTTGTTCGGCACGTTCGGGATATCGTCGCCCATAAACCACAGCACCGAGTTGGTGGCGGATTTACGTGAAGAACCGGTCCCGACCACGTCGCCGACGTAGGCCAGCGGGTAGCCTTTCTGCTGCAGGGCTTCGATCTGTTTGATTGGGCCAACCACGCCCGGCTGATCCGGCTCAATGCCTTCGCGGGGGTTTTTGAGCATTGCCAGCGCATGCAGCGGGATATCCGGGCGCGACCACGCATCCGGCGCCGGAGAGAGATCATCGGTGTTCGTTTCGCCGGTGACCTTGAAGACGGTAACAGTGATTTTCTCTGCCAGCTGCGGACGGTTCAGGAACCACTCGGCGTCAGCCCAGGATTGCATAACCTGTTTAGCATGCTCGTTACCCGCTTTGGCTTTCTCTTCCACGTCGTAGAAGTTATCGAACATCAGCAGGGTATGGGAGAGCGCTTTCGCGGCAATCGGCGCCAGTTTCGCGTCGTCCAGCGCATCGATCAGCGGATGGATATTGTAACCGCCCTGCATGGTGCCCAGCAGTTCAACGGCTTTTTCAGGGGTAACCAGGGGGGAGGTCGCTTCGCCTTTGGCGATCGCGGCAAGGAATCCAGCTTTAACATAGGCGGCTTCGTCGACGCCCGGCGGTACACGGTTAATCAGCAGGTCTAACAGGAATTCTTCTTCGCCCGCAGGCGGGTTTTTCAGCAGTTCTACCAGCGCGGCCATTTGGGTTGCATCTAAGGGTTTGGCAACAATCCCCATGGCGGCACGCTCAGCTACGTGCTTACGGTATTCTTCTAGCACGACGGTTCTCCTCGCTCTCATTGTCATAATGCGGCCTACACGTCTTCAATCAATCTGCCTCTGTCCTGGCTTAGCTTGCCGCGTGACGCATCTTGAAGGATTTAGTGGCTGGGCGATTTTCTTCACGCTCCTGTGAGACAGCAGTTTGTAGGGTAAATGCCCGATACCGCGTCGGCAGCATAGCAGGATTTTTGAAAGGTGTTAATCTGTTTACAAAAAAGCAACATTAAAATTTAGCTGAATCGTTAAGGGCAGGATATTGCAGGCTTTCTGTTCAAATCCCACGACAAAAATTCCTTTCCGCGTACAACGCCACGGGCCGATCCCAACAATAATCAATAAAAAGCCATACCGCTTACTTATACTCAGCAAACGCGCCGTTTTCGCAGATACTTTAGCGAGATGGGTTACTTTTTGGGTCAGGAGTTTCCATGTCACTGCCGTTCAAACCCCATATTATCGCCCTGCTCTGTAGCGCTGGCTTACTCGCGGCGGCAGGAACACTCTATGTGCAAAGCCGAACCCCAGCGACGATCGCTGAACCGCCTGCGCAGCAAGCGCCAGCGCCCGCAGCGTCGACGACACAGCCGGTGGCCGCCACTTACACCCAGGCGCAAATTGATCAGTGGGTCGCCCCTATCGCGCTCTACCCGGACAGCCTGCTGTCGCAGGTGTTGATGGCCTCCACTTATCCCGACAACGTCCTGCAGGCGGTCCAGTGGTCCCAGGATAACCCCGCGATGAAAGGGGATGCGGCCGTGCAGGCGGTTGCCAGCCAGCCGTGGGACCCTAGCGTCAAATCTCTTGTCGCTTTCCCTGCCCTGCTGGCGATGATGGGCGAGAATCCGCCCTGGGTGGAAAATCTTGGCAATGCGTTTTTGGCCCAGCCGCATGATGTGATGGATTCAGTGCAGCGCCTGCGCGCCATTGCCCAACAGACCGGGACGCTGAAATCCACACCGCAGCAGAAAGTGATTGTCACCCCTGCCGCACCGGTTTCAGCCAGCAGCAGCACGGCAGCAACCGCAACCGCCCACACAGCGGCGCCTGCGCCCACGCAGGTCATTAAAATAGAGCCGACCAATCCACAGGTGGTCTATGTTCCCAGCTATAACCCCTCCACCGTCTATGGTACCTGGCCGAACAGCGCCTATCCGCCGGTCTATCTGCCGCCCCCTCCCGGGGAGCAGTTTACCGATAGCTTCGTCAAAGGCTTCGGGTACAGCCTCGGCGTGGCCACCACCTGGGCGCTGTTCAGCAGTATCGACTGGGATGATGATGACCATCACCATCACGATGACGACTACCACCACGGCGATTACTCGCATAATGGCGATAACATCAATATTAATGTAAATAATTTCAATCATATAACAGGAGAAAACCTGCCGGGAAACCACGTTAACTGGCAGCACAATCCTGCCTATCGCGGACACACACCGTATCCCAATAATACGGTAGCTCAGCGCTTCCATCAGACCAACGTTTCCGGCGGACTGAGCGCGACCCAACATGCGCCAGTCGATCGCGAAGCGCAGCGCCAGGCAGCGATGACCCAGCTGCAGCATAACGTACCGACGGCCACAGCGGGCAATCTGGCGGCAAACAACGCCTCACGCGACGCCCAGCGTCAGGCGGCCTCGGCGCAGCTGAAGCAAGCCACCCAACGCAGTAATTACCGCGGTTACGACAGCACGCCGACCCAACAGCAGCGTCGCGAGGCGGCAAAAACGCAGCTGAAAACCCCCACGCCGCAGCAACAGCAGCGTCGAGAAGCCGCCAGGAGCCACGAGCAGAACCGCACACCTCAGCAGCAGCAGCGCCGGCAGCAGTTCCAGTCCGCCACGCCAGCCCAGCGTCAGCAGACGCTCAGCCATCTGCGCGCCAACGCCCTTAGCGGCAACGAAAGCCGCGCCCCCTCCTGGCAAGCGCAGCAGGAACGAGGACTGCAGAGCCGCCAGTTTTCCGGCGTAAACCGCGAGTTACGCGAGGGCGCCAGAGAACGTCTTTCCGAACACCATGAACTGCGTCGCCGCTAAGGATGAGCAGAATGAGAAACTCATTATCCGTTGCCCTGTTTACGTTAATGCTGTCGCCGCTTGCCGCCTTCGCCCAACAGCAGTTTGCCACGCCGGAACAGGCCGCAACTGCGCTGGCCGAAGCGATCAGCCAGCCTAATGAAGCCGCGCTGAGCGAAGTACTCGGCGATAACTGGCAGCAGTTTTTACCCACGGACGGGATCGACCCTGCCGCCGTCGATCGCTTTCAACGCGACTGGCAGGTGAAACATGTCATCATCCAGCAGGGTGGCAAAGCCTGGCTCGATGTCGGTAGCGAGGCATGGCGTCTGCCCGTGCCTATCGTAAAAACGTCTGAGGGATGGCGCTTTGATATGGCCGCTGGCGAAGAGGAGATCCTCACCCGCGCCATCGGCCGCAATGAGCTGTCGGCGATCGCCGCCATGCATGCCTATGTTGATGCCCAGCAGGATTATTATCATCTGAACCACCGCTGGGCGCAGAAAATCATCAGTAGCGAAGGCAAAAAAGATGGCTTGTACTGGCCAACTTCGCCGGGCGAAGCGCCAAGCCCGCTCGGTCCGGCCTTTAGCCCGACGGTGCCCGGTAGCGGCTACCATGGCTATCGCTTTCGAATTATCACCGGGCGCGATGACCAGAGCGTCGCCTTGCTGGCCTGGCCGATAGCCTGGGGTGAAACCGGCGTGATGAGCTTTATGATCGATCAGCAGGATAGGGTCTATCAGGCCAATCTCGGTGAAGAGAGCGCCGCAAAGGCACAGGAGATAACGCGCTTTACCCCCGACGCTGACGCCGGCTGGCAGGTGGCAGAACCTTAAAAAAAACGCCCGGTTGCACTCACGCAACCGGGCGTTTTCATTCACTTAGCCCTGGTGAGGCATCAGAGAAGGATCGCCGGCAAAGGCTGGTTTTGTGCTGGATAATGCCGCTTCGTCAGCGCTGATGCTACCGGAATTCGCCGCCCATACCCCTTCATTGGTCTTCGTCACCTGCTGATGCTGGGCATTCAGATCCTGGCCCATCGCCGCAATGTGGGTCGTTTCCGTACCGCCGCTGTTGTCCGCCCAGGGAATGTTGGCGTCAGCGGCGCAAGCCACACCGGTAAAAAACGTTGCAGCGACCAGCGCTGTGGTTAAAAAGCGTTTCATCTCACACCTCATCGATATCATTAACTACCTATAAGTTTACTGAGTGACTATTTTCAAAGTATGTATGAGGTGTAGCGGTTTATGAACAGTGACATAGTTCTAAACATCAGGCATAAAAAAAGCGGCTCCCGGAGCCGCTTATGCTTTTTTCCTGAAAGAAAAAGTTACTTTTTCTTCGCTTTGGCGTTTGGCAGGTCGGTGATGCTGCCTTCGAACACTTCCGCCGCCAGGCCAACGGACTCGTGCAGAGTCGGGTGAGCGTGGATGGTCAGGGCGATGTCTTCAGCGTCACAGCCCATCTCGATAGCCAGGCCGATCTCACCCAGCAGCTCGCCGCCGTTGGTGCCGACAATCGCGCCGCCGATAACACGGTGGGTCTCTTTGTCGAAGATCAGTTTGGTCATACCATCTGCGCAGTCAGAAGCGATAGCACGGCCGGAAGCAGCCCACGGGAAGGTGGCGGTTTCGTAGCTGATGCCTTTCTCTTTCGCTTCTTTCTCGGTCAGACCGACCCATGCCACTTCTGGTTCAGTGTAGGCGATGGATGGGATCACTTTCGGATCGAAGTAGTGTTTCAGACCGGAGATAACTTCTGCGGCAACGTGGCCTTCATGGACACCTTTGTGCGCCAGCATCGGCTGACCGACGATATCGCCGATAGCAAAGATGTGCGGCACGTTGGTGCGCATTTGTTTGTCAACGCGGATGAAGCCGCGATCGTCAACTTCCACGCCAGCTTTACCTGCATCGAGGTTTTTACCGTTCGGTACGCGGCCGATAGCGACCAGCACTGCGTCGTAACGCTGCGCTTCCGCCGGTGCTTTTTTACCTTCCATGGAAACGTAAATACCGTCTTCTTTCGCTTCAACGGCAGTCACTTTGGTTTCCAGCATCAGGTTAAATTTCTTGCTGATGCGTTTGGTGAAGACTTTCACCACGTCTTTGTCGGCAGCCGGGATAACCTGGTCGAACATTTCTACCACGTCAATCTCTGAACCCAGCGCATGGTATACGGTACCCATTTCCAGACCGATGATACCGCCGCCCATCACCAGCATGCGTTTCGGTACAGATTTCAGTTCCAGCGCGTCGGTGGAGTCCCATACGCGCGGATCTTCATGCGGGATAAACGGCAGCTGAATCGGACGGGAACCCGCCGCGATGATGGCGTTGTCGAAGTTGATCACGGTTTTGCCGTTTTCGCCTTCCACTTCTAGGGTGTTAGCGCCGGTAAATTTACCCAGACCGTTAACCACCTTCACTTTACGACCTTTGGCCATGCCAGCCAGACCACCGGTCAGCTGAGTGATGACTTTTTCTTTCCAGGTGCGGATCTTGTCAATGTCAGTTTTCGGTTCGCCGAAAACGATGCCGTGTTCGGCCAGCGCTTTCGCTTCTTCGATAACTTTTGCCACGTGCAGCAGCGCTTTAGAAGGGATACAACCCACGTTCAGACAAACACCACCGAGGGTGCTGTAACGTTCTACGATGACGGTTTCCAGACCTAAATCAGCGCAACGGAAGGCTGCAGAGTAACCTGCGGGGCCTGCCCCAAGTACCACGACCTGAGTTTTGATTTCAGTACTCATCATGACCTCTGTAATTTATATCCGGCGGGTCTGACGCTATTATTCTTACGCCCAAGTCCACCGGGACGTTCTATCCGCGTGTATTTTACAAAATTGTTAACAATTTTTAAACAACAAACGGCAAACGATTTTGTCCTTTGTTGCTGATAATCCCCAACAGCCTGAGGTTATCAGAAAAAAGCCGGCCGTCAGGCCGGCTTTTTCGATTACATCACCAGGCGGCGAATGTCGCTCAGGGTGTTGTTAATGATGGTAATGAAGCGGGCACCATCAGCACCGTCGATGACGCGGTGGTCGAAGGACAGAGAGATCGGCAGCATCAGGCGCGGCACAAACTCTTTACCATTCCATACCGGCTCCATCGCGGACTTAGACACGCCGAGGATGGCCACTTCCGGCGCGTTAACAATCGGCGCGAAGTGGGTGGTACCCAGGCCGCCGATGCTGGAGATGGTGAAGCAACCGCCCTGCATTTCGCCAGCCGTCAGTTTGCCATCGCGCGCTTTCTTCGAGATGGTGGTCAGTTCACGAGACAGCTCGGTGATGCTCTTCTTGTTCACGTCTTTGAAGACCGGAACCACCAGACCGTTCGGGGTATCCACCGCCACACCGATGTTGATGTATTTCTTCAACGTCAGGCGCTGACCATCTTCGGAGAGCGAGCTGTTGAAGCGCGGCATCTGCTCAAGCGCAGCGGCAACCGCTTTCATGATGAAGACCACTGGAGTGAATTTCACGTCCAGTTTACGCTTCTCAGCTTCGGCATTCTGCTGCTTGCGGAACGCTTCCAGATCGGTGATATCGGTTTTGTCGAAGTGGGTAACGTGCGGGATCATCACCCAGTTACGGCTCAGGTTGGCACCAGAGATTTTCTGGATACGACCCAGCTCCACTTCTTCGACTTCGCCAAACTTGCTGAAGTCAACCTTCGGCCACGGCAGCATGCCCGGGATACCGCCGCCAGCGGCAGCCGCCGGTGCGGATTCAGCGCGTTTAACCGCGTCTTTCACGTAGGCCTGAACGTCTTCGCGCAGGATACGACCTTTACGGCCGGTGCCTTTCACTTTCGCCAGGTTAACACCGAACTCGCGCGCCAGGCGGCGAATCAGCGGGGTCGCGTGAACGTAGGCATCGTTTTCAGCGAATTCGCTTTTACCTTCTGCTTTCGCAGCCGGCGCAGCGGCAGGCTTAGCGGCCTGAGCCGGGGCAGCAGCTGGTGCCGGTGCAGCAGCCTGAGCCGGAGCGGCGGCAGGCGCAGCGCCTTCCACTTCGAAGACCATGATCAGGGAACCGGTTTTGACTTTATCGCCGGTGCTGATTTTGATCTCTTTAACGGTACCCGCGAACGGCGCCGGAACTTCCATAGAGGCTTTGTCGCCCTCTACGGTGATCAGGGACTGTTCTGCCGCGACTTTATCGCCGACTTTAACCATCACTTCGGTGACTTCAACTTCGTCGCCGCCGATGTCCGGGACGTTAACATCTTTCACGCCTGCTGCGGCAGCCGGAGCCGCAGCAGCCGGCGCGGCAGCCTGTGCCGGAGCGGCTGCAGGCGCAGCGCCCGCCACTTCGAAGATCATAATCAGGGAGCCGGTGGAAACTTTATCGCCGGTATTGATTTTGATCTCTTTGACGGTACCGGCGAACGGCGCCGGAACTTCCATAGAGGCTTTATCGCCTTCTACGGTGATCAGGGATTGCTCAGCGGCGATGGTGTCGCCCACTTTAACCATGATCTCAGTGACTTCGACTTCATCGCCGCCGATATCCGGGACGTGAACTTCTTTCGCTGCCGCGGCAGCCGCTGGAGCAGCGGCGGCCGGAGCGGCTTCTTTCTTCTCTTCCTGCGCAGGTGCAGCGGCGGCTGCACCTTCGGCGGAATCGAAAATCATAATCAGTTTGCCAGTCTCGGTTTTGTCGCCGACGGAGACTTTAATCTCTTTCACGACGCCAGCCTGCGGAGACGGGACTTCCATAGAGGCTTTGTCGCCTTCTACGGTGATCAGCGACTGTTCAGCTTCTACTTTGTCGCCAACTTTGACCAGGATCTCGGTGATTTCAACTTCATCAGCCCCGATGTCCGGTACTTTGATTTCGATAGCCATTATTCTTTTACCTCTTACGCCAGACGCGGGTTAACTTTTTCTGCATCGATGTCGAATTTCGCGATAGCGTCAGCCACCACTTTCTTATCGATTTCACCACGTTTAGCCAGTTCGCCCAGCGCTGCTACGACCACATAGGAAGCATCGACTTCGAAGTGGTGACGCAGGTTTTCACGGCTGTCGGAACGACCGAAGCCATCGGTACCCAGTACGCGGTAATCATCAGCCGGTACGTAAGTACGAACCTGCTCAGCGAACAGTTTCATATAGTCAGTGGATGCCACTGCCGGAGCGTCGTTCATTACCTGAGCGATATACGGCACGCGCGGGGTTTCCAGCGGGTGCAGCATGTTCCAGCGTTCGCAATCCTGGCCATCACGCGCCAGTTCGGTGAAGGAGGTAACGCTATACACGTCGGAACCCACGCCGTAGTCTTTCGCCAGGATCTGCGCTGCTTCACGCACGTGACGCAGGATAGAACCGGAGCCCAGCAGCTGAACTTTACCTTTGCTACCTTCGATGGTTTCGAGTTTGTAGATACCTTTACGGATACCTTCCTCGGCGCCTTCCGGCATGGCCGGCATGTGGTAGTTTTCGTTCAGCGTAGTGATGTAGTAGTAAACGTTCTCTTGCGCTTCGCCGTACATACGGACCAGACCATCATGCATGATGACAGCCACTTCATAGGCGTACGCCGGGTCGTAAGAGATACAGTTCGGGATAGTCAGCGACTGAATGTGGCTGTGACCATCTTCGTGCTGCAGACCTTCGCCGTTCAGGGTAGTACGACCGGAAGTCCCGCCAATCAGGAAGCCGCGAGCCTGCTGATCGCCAGCCGCCCAGCACAGATCGCCGATACGCTGGAAGCCGAACATCGAGTAGTAGATGTAGAACGGGATCATCGGCAGGTTGTTGGTGCTGTAAGAGGTCGCAGCAGCCAGCCAGGATGCGCCTGCGCCCAGCTCGTTGATCCCTTCCTGCAGAATCTGGCCTTTCTCGTCTTCTTTGTAGTAAGCAACCTGCTCACGGTCCTGCGGGGTATACTGCTGGCCGTTCGGGCTGTAAATACCGATCTGACGGAACAGACCTTCCATACCGAAGGTACGCGCTTCGTCGGCGATGATCGGCACCAGACGATCTTTGATCGACTTGTTCTTCAGCATCACGTTCAGGGCGCGAACGAAAGCGATAGTGGTAGAGATTTCTTTGTTTTGCTCTTCCAGCAGCGCGCTGAAGTCGGCCAGGGTCGGCAGCTCGAGTTTCTCAGTGAACTTCGGCTGACGAGTCGGCAGATAGCCGTTCAGCTTCTGACGCTGAGCGTGCAGGTAAGTGTGCTCTTCGGAACCTTCCGGGAAGGTTACGTACGGCAGTTTTTCGAGATCGGCATCCGCCACCGGCACATTGAAACGATCGCGGACGTAGCGAACACCGTCCATGTTCATTTTCTTAACCTGGTGCGCGATGTTCTTACCTTCAGCGGTATCGCCCATACCATAACCTTTAATGGTATGCGCCAGGATCACGGTCGGCTGACCTTTGGTCTCCTGCGCTTTCTTCAATGCAGCGTAGACTTTCTTCGGATCGTGACCACCGCGGTTCAGAGCCCAGATCTGCTCGTCAGTCCAGTCAGCGACCAGGGCAGCGGTTTCCGGATATTTGCCGAAGAAGTGCTCACGAACGTAAGCGCCGTCTTTGGATTTGAAGGTCTGGTAGTCGCCGTCAACGGTTTCGTTCATCAGCTGAATCAGCTTACCGCTGGTGTCTTTACGCAGCAGCTCATCCCAACGGCCGCCCCAGATAACCTTGATAACGTTCCAGCCAGCACCACCGAAGATGCCTTCCAGTTCGTTAATGATTTTGCCGTTACCGGTGACCGGGCCGTCCAGACGCTGCAGGTTGCAGTTGATGACGAAGACCAGGTTGTCCAGTTTTTCACGGGTGGCGATGGTGATAGCGCCTTTTGATTCCGGCTCATCCATCTCGCCGTCGCCCAGGAAGGCGTAAACGGTTTGTTCGGAGGTGTCTTTCAGACCGCGGTGTTCCAGATATTTCAGGAATTTGGCCTGATAGATAGCGCCCAACGGCCCCAGACCCATGGATACGGTCGGGAACTGCCAGAATTCCGGCATCAGTTTCGGGTGCGGATAAGAGGACAGACCCTTGCCGTGAACTTCCTGGCGGAAGTTGTCCATCTGCTCTTCGGTCAGACGGCCTTCCAGGAACGCACGTGCATATACGCCCGGAGAGATGTGACCCTGGAAGTACACCAGATCGCCGCCATCTTTCTCAGTGCGCGCACGGAAGAAGTGGTTGAAGCAGACTTCGTAGAAGGTCGCGGAAGACTGATAGGACGCCATGTGGCCGCCCAGTTCGAGATCTTTTTTCGACGCGCGCAGAACGGTCATGATGGCGTTCCAGCGAATCGCAGAACGAATGCGACGTTCCAGATCCAGATTGCCCGGGTATTCCGGCTCATCTTCAACGGCAATAGTGTTGACGTAGTTGCCGGCGGAAGCGCCTGCAGCAACCTTCACTCCGCCTTTACGGGCTTCAGAAAGGAGTTGGTCAATCAGATACTGAGCGCGCTCAACACCTTCTTCACGGATGACCGATTCGATCGCCTGTAGCCAGTCGCGAGTTTCGATCGGATCCACGTCATTGTGTAAACGTTCTGACATGGGGGTATTCCTTATCTATCTAATCGTTGATTAATCTGGAACCTGTCCCATTGAACTCTTCGTTCTTCACGCTGGAACAACCAAAAATTCAATAAGACAGGTTCTGCGTTTAGTTGCCGCGCTCTAAAAATGGCGCTTAAGAACCGGAGTTCTCGTCCTTTCGTTGCTGTAAACGACGCAGTGAGCGCTCTCGACGGCTCTGCTCACGACTACGATCCAGCAAAATTTCCTCAATGAACGCCAGGTGACGGTGCGACGCTTCACGCGCCTGCTCCGGCTCCCCGGCCATTATCGCCTCGAAAATGCGAGTGCGATGGTTGCTGACCAACGGGAGCATTTCCCGCCGGGCATACAGCAATTCAAAGTTCTGACGCACGTTTTGCGCCAACATCGGCTCCATACACCTTAGCAGATGAAGCAACACCACATTGTGTGCCGCCTCGGTGACGGCGATTTGATACTGGACGACGGCGCCGGACTCAGCGTCCAAATCGCCCGACTGCTGAGCGCGTTCAATAGCCTGATGCAGCTCACGGATACGGTCGCGATCCTCATCATTGCTGCGCAGCGCCGCGTAATAGGCCGCGATGCCTTCCAGCGCGTGACGGGTCTCAAGCAGATCGAATTGGGATTCAGGGTGATCGGACAGCAGCTCAACCAGCGGATCGCTGAAGCTCTGCCACAGGCGGCTCTGAACAAACGTTCCACCTCCCTGACGACGAAGCAACAAGCCCTTGGCTTCGAGGCGTTGAATCGCCTCACGCAGCGAGGGGCGGGAAACGTCGAACTGTTTAGCCAGTTCGCGTTCTGGCGGGAGTTTTTCACCGGGGCGCAAGGTCCCCTCAAGAATCAGAAACTCCAGCTGCTGCTCTATCACATCGGATAATTTTGGTTGGCGGATTTTGCTGTAGGCCATATTCCCTGTCTCTGCCATTAGCCCGGAGTCAATTGGTCTTACCAATTTAAAGTTCGTAGCGCTAAAGTAACAAAGTATTCACCTTCTGTCCATATAGGTTTTGATTGAAATCAGTAAACCCGGGACATTTTAACAACCTTACAGAAATAACATTTCAGAAATGTAACCTTGCACAAATGTTACGTTTACTCACAAAGAGGTAGCCTTAACTTTATAGAAACGAAAAATTACGCTTTCTGAACCGATTCAACGCTGCAATAAATGAATACAGAGTCACTTAAAGTGAATAAATAATGACAAAGCAGCATGCATCAAAATACGACAGATTGTGACTATTGATGTCTTTTTAGACACATCGTCATCATCCCTTCATAAAGCAGGTGCATTCAAACGCGCTTACCACTATTCTGCCGGAGACGAAAGGCCTTTTTCGGAATTACCACACAGCCTTCCGTAAACAAAACAATACAGAAACGGAAGTTCCAAAATACACAAACACAACAATATGTGCGCGCCATCACTCAGGTAAAAAGTGGGCCACTTCGCCCAAATTTTCGCTGGCTATGCTTTCAGGCAGGGACAGCAGTGAAGCAGCAACCTGACGGATGACGTACACAAAAAATAACCACACACGAGGTTTCATATGGAAGGTCAACAGCACGGCGATCGGCTGAAGCGCGGCCTGAAAAACCGTCACATTCAGCTCATCGCGCTGGGCGGGGCTATCGGCACCGGCCTGTTTCTGGGGAGCGCGTCCGTCATTCAGTCCGCCGGCCCGGGTATCATTCTTGGTTACGCTATCGCCGGTTTTATCGCTTTCCTGATCATGCGTCAGCTGGGCGAAATGGTGGTGGAAGAGCCGGTGGCCGGCTCATTTAGCCACTTTGCTTACAAATACTGGGGCGGTTTTGCCGGCTTCGCCTCCGGCTGGAACTACTGGGTACTGTATGTCCTGGTGGCCATGGCGGAACTGACCGCCGTTGGCAAATATATCCAGTTCTGGTGGCCGGAAATCCCTACCTGGGCCTCGGCGGCGGTCTTCTTCATCGCCATCAACGCCATTAACCTGACCAATGTCAAAGTGTTCGGTGAAATGGAATTCTGGTTCGCGATTATCAAAGTGGTCGCCGTAGTGGCGATGATTTTGTTCGGCGGCTGGCTGCTGTTCAGCGGCAACGGCGGCCCGCAGGCGACGGTACGTAACCTGTGGGACCAGGGGGGCTTCCTGCCGCACGGCTTTTACGGGCTGGTGATGATGATGGCGATCATCATGTTCTCCTTTGGCGGCCTGGAGCTGGTGGGCATCACCGCCGCGGAAGCGGATAATCCGGAGCAAAGCATTCCTAAAGCCACCAATCAGGTTATTTACCGTATTCTGATCTTCTATGTTGGTTCGCTGGCGGTGCTGCTCTCCCTGCTGCCGTGGACCCGCGTCACCGCGGACACCAGTCCGTTCGTCCTGATCTTCCATGAACTTGGCGATACGCTGGTGGCAAACGCTCTGAACGTGGTGGTGCTGACGGCAGCACTGTCGGTTTATAACAGCTGCGTGTACTGCAACAGCCGTATGCTGTTCGGCCTTGCTCAGCAGGGCAACGCGCCAAAAGCGCTGCTCAGCGTCGACAAACGCGGCGTGCCGGTGAATACCATTCTCGTCTCGGCCCTGGTCACTGCGCTGTGCGTGCTGATCAACTACCTGGCGCCTGAATCTGCTTTCGGTCTGCTGATGGCGCTGGTGGTCTCAGCCCTGGTCATCAACTGGGCGATGATCAGCCTCGCGCATATGAAATTCCGTCGCGCCAAAAAGCAGCAGGGCGTGGTCACGCGTTTCCCGGCCCTCTTCTATCCGCTGGGCAACTGGCTGTGCCTGCTGTTTATGGCGGCGGTGCTGGTGATTATGCTGATGACCCCGGGGATGGCGATTTCCGTCTGGCTGATCCCGGTATGGATTGCGGTGCTGGGCGTGGGCTACCTGTTTAAAGAGAAAGCCGCCGCCACCATAAAAGCACAATAATACATCTCATCAATACTTCACTTTGCTCTGCGCCCTCCCCTGAATAATGGGTGCAGAGCATTGTTATCTGCTTCACACTTTCCCCTCCATAGCTTATTTATCCATATCGTCAACGAGTTCCTGCAACGTATTTCTGCCAACCGCAGCCAATAATTCTCTCCATACTGCAACGGAGAGACCGCACATGGCAGAGAACACGCTTTCAATAAGAGAAAAGATTGGTTACGGGATGGGTGATGCCGGATGCAATATTATCTTTGGCGCCATCATGCTGTTTGTGAACTATTTTTACACTGATATATTCGGGCTGGCGCCGGCGCTGGTCGGCGTACTTCTGCTCTCGGTGCGAGTCATCGATGCGGTAACCGACCCTATCATGGGCGCTCTTGCCGACCGCACCCGTAGTAAATATGGTCGCTTTCGTCCATGGCTGCTGTGGATCGCCTTCCCCTACGCCCTGTTCAGCGTCCTGATGTTCACCACTCCTGAGTGGACCTACAATAGCAAAGTCATCTATGCGTTTGTGACCTACTTTCTGCTGTCGATTACCTATACCGCGATTAATATTCCCTACTGCTCGCTGGGAACGGTGATGACCGCCGATCCGAAAGAGCGTGTTGCCTGCCAGTCTTATCGTTTCGTCATGGTGGGTATCGCCACGCTCCTGCTGTCATTGACGCTGCTGCCAATGGCCGACTGGTTCGGCGGCGCCGATAAAGCGAAGGGCTACCAGATGGCGATGACCGTGCTGGCCTTTATCGGTATGTGTATGTTCCTGTTCTGCTTCGCCACCGTGCGCGAACGTATCCGCCCGGCGGTGCAGACGAATGACGAACTGAAAAAAGATCTGAAAGACGTCTGGAAAAATGACCAGTGGGTGCGCATCCTGCTGCTCACGCTGTGCAACGTCTGTCCGGGCTTTATCCGCATGGCCGCCACCATGTACTACGTCACCTGGGTGATGGGACAAAGCACCCATTTTGCCACCCTGTTTATCAGCCTCGGCGTAGTTGGGATGATGATTGGCAGCATGCTGGCGAAAGTCCTGACCGACCGCTGGTGCAAACTGCAGGTTTTCTTCTGGACCAATATCGTGCTGGCCGTGTTCTCCTGCGCCTTCTATTTCTTTAATCCACACGCCACCACGCTGATTATGGTGCTCTACTTCCTGCTCAACATTCTGCATCAAATCCCTTCCCCGCTACACTGGTCGCTAATGTCCGACGTTGATGACTACGGCGAATGGAAAACCGGCAAGCGCATCACCGGTATCAGCTTCTCCGGTAATCTGTTCTTCCTGAAGGTCGGCCTGGCGGTCGCCGGGGCAATGGTCGGTTTCCTGCTGTCATGGTACGGCTACGACGCCGGCGCGAAAGCGCAAAGCGCCTCCGCGCTGAACGGTATCGTGCTGCTATTCTCAGTCATTCCCGGCGTCGGCTATCTGATCACCGCCGGCGTGGTGCGCCTGCTGAAGGTTGACCGTACCCTGATGCGCCAGATTCAGAGCGATCTGGAGAAGCGCCGCAGCAACTACAGCGAGCTGAACGAATACCAGGAACTGAAAACCAGTGAACACGTAAGGAAAGCCTGATGAACAACTGGCCAAACCCCTTTATTGAACAGCGTGCAGACCCCTTTATCCTGCGCCATCTTAGCCACTACTACTTTATTGCCTCGGTGCCGGAATACGACCGGCTGGAGATCCGGCGCGCGGTAACCCTTGAAGGATTACGCGATGCTGAGCCGGTCGTGGTTTGGCGCGCGCCGCAAAGCGGGCCGATGAGCCAGCTGATTTGGGCGCCGGAGCTGCATGAAATAGACGGTAAGTGGTATATCTATTTTGCCGCCACCCATACCCACAATCTGGATGCGCTGGGGATGTTCCAGCATCGCATGTTCGTTCTCGAGTGCGCTGACAGCGATCCGCTGACCGGCCGCTGGCAGGAAAAAGGCCAGGTGGTCACGCCTTTCGATACCTTCGCCCTCGATGCCACCACTTTTACCCATCAGGGGAAACGCTGGTATCTATGGGCGCAAAAATCCCCGCATATCGAAGGCAACTCAAACCTGTATCTCGCCGAAATGGCTAACCCGTGGACGTTAAAAGGCGAGCCGGTCATGCTGAGCAAGCCGGAGTTCGACTGGGAGTGCCGGGGATTTAAGGTCAACGAAGGGCCTGCGGTACTGATGCATGGCGATAAGCTATTTATCAGCTATTCCGCCAGCGCCACCGATGAAAACTACTGCATGGGGTTGTTATGGATCGACCGGCAGGCCGATCCGCTACAGCCGGCAAACTGGCATAAAGCTCCGCAGCCGGTGTTCCGCACCAGCTATGAAAACCGCCAGTATGGCCCAGGTCATAATAGTTTTACCCAAACGCCGGAAGGGGAAGATGTGCTGGTGTATCACGCGCGGAATTACACCGAGATAGAAGGCGACCCGCTGTATGATCCCAATCGCCATACGCGGTTAAAGCTGGTCAGCTGGCGGGAAGACGGGATGCCCGACTTCGGTATTCCACCGGCGGATACGCTGTAGCGGTTCGGAATGTTACCCGCTGGCGCGGGTTCTCCAGGCCGGGTCAGGCGAAGCCGCCACCCGGCAACATGACCAGTACGGCGTCTGATATATCGCCCGGCGGCGCTGTTGCTTGCCGGGCCTACGTGACGTGAGCCTGCGGGTGACTCGCCAGGCCGGATAAGCGCAGCGCCATCAGGCAACAAAAGCCCCGCAGGTACGTACATCGTGGCAGGCAGCGCGCGGGCTCAGGCCGTTAAACCAGGGTACCGTAAATCGTCAGCAGCGCCATAATCACCACTACCACCAGCGAAGTCTTCTTAGCCATCGATACCGCAGCCTTCGGCGTCGCTACTTTATCCACGTGCGGCTCACGGGCCAGGGAATACTGCGCCAGGCGGGTCAACACCTGATACTGCGACGAATGGCGGTCGCCCAGCGAAGCAAACCACGCCGGGAGCGCTTTTTCACCATGGCCCACCAGGGCATAGACCACCCCCACCAGACGCACCGGCAGCCAGTCCACAATATGCAGGATACCATCGATCCCGGACTGCAACCGGTGGTGCGGCGTCTGGTAGCGCGCCAGCCATGTCTGCCAGGCGCGCAGTACGCTGTAGGCGATAAGCGTCAGCGGGCCCCAGGCGCCCCCCACGACAAACCAGAAAAGCGGCGCCAGATAGTATCGATAGTTAATCCACAGCAGCGCATTTTGCAGTTCGCTAAGGTACTCACGCTCATCACAGCCCGGCGGCACGCCGTGAATAAGCGTCAGCTCGCTGGCCATGGCATCGCAGGCGCGACTGTCATTGCGCGACGCCGCTTTCAGATAGGCATGGTAGTGCAGCCGAACTTTGCCGGCGCCAATGCATAGCAGGCCCAGTAAAATCCAGAACACCAGCAGCGGTATGTTAAACAGCTGCCCCTGCAGCAGACGCTGAATGATATACACGACCGCGACGGCCACCAGCGTCATCAGCAGCGTGCCCGGTAACGAGAAATGTTTTATCCGGCGAAACGCCACCTCCAGCCGATGATCAAGCTGCCAGTGTTCGCCCAGCTTAAACAGCCGTTCGGCGATAAGCACCAACAGCGTCGTAAACAGCGTCATGAGGTCTCCTTTTCTGACGGGGCGCTGAGCAGCGCACGGTATTTTATCCAGTCAAAGGCCGGTCCTGGATCGGTTTTCCGCACGGGCGCGATATCGCTGTGGCCCGCAATGTTTTCGGCGATAGCCGGATAAAGCGCGATCAGCAGATCCGTCACCGCCGCCAGCTGCCGGTACTGCGCGTCGGTATACGCCAGAGTATCGGTGCCTTCCAGCTCTATGCCGATGGAAAAGTCATTGCAGCGTTCGCGTCCCTGATAACAGGAGACGCCCGCATGCCACGCCCGCTTATCGAAAGGCACATACTGCACGATTTCGCCATCACGGCGAATCAGACAATGCGCCGAAACGCGCAGATGAGCAATCTCGGCAAAGAAAGGATGCGCGTGCGGATCCAGGGTACCAGTGAACAGCGCATCAATCCACGGACCACCAAATTCCCCCGGTGGCAGGCTAATGTTATGCACCACCAGTAAGGAAGGGGTCTCTTCATCCGGACGGCAGTCATGGTGCGGCGAGGGAACCCGACGCGCGCCGACCAACCACCCCTCGTTCAACTGCATGCGGGATCTCCTTTCGCGAACTCATGCTTCCGGGCCACACGCCGGCCCAAAGGATGAAGTGTGTATGGTACTGAAACGTCGTTCAGGTTAGCATGTTTCCCACTTCTGAATCTTATCTATCTGGAGCTTTATCATGTCGCCTCGTCGTTACAACCCCGACCGCCGCCGTGACGTGCTGCTGGAACGTATTAATCTCGATATTACCGATGCTGTCGCACACTCCCTGCGGGAAGATCTGGGCGGCGAAGTCGACGCCAACAACGATATTAGCGCGCAATTATTGCCGCAGGATGCACGCTCCCATGCGGTGGTCATTACTCGTGAAGATGGCGTCTTCTGTGGCAAACGCTGGGTGGAAGAGGTCTTTATTCAGCTCGCCGGTGACGACGTGAATATCACCTGGCACGTGGCCGACGGCGATGCGGTCAAAGCCGACCAGCCGCTGTTCGAATTGGAAGGCCCGTCGCGTATTCTGCTCACCGGCGAACGCACGGCGCTGAACTTTGTGCAAACCCTCTCCGGCGTCGCCAGCGTCGTCCGTCGCTATGTCGACCTGCTCGCCGGCACCAAAACCCAACTGCTGGATACGCGCAAAACGCTGCCAGGGCTGCGTACCGCGCTGAAATACGCGGTACTCTGCGGCGGCGGCGCCAACCATCGACTAGGCCTGTTCGACGCGTTCCTGATTAAAGAAAACCACATTATCGCCTCCGGATCGATCCGTCAGGCAGTGGAAAAGGCGTTCTGGCTGCATCCTGATGTGCCGGTGGAAGTGGAAGTGGAAACCCTGGATGAACTGGAGCAGGCGTTAAAAGCCGGGGCTGATATCATTATGCTCGATAACTTCACCACCGATCTGATGCGCGAGGCGGTGAAAATTACCGCAGGCCAGGCGGCGCTGGAGGTCTCCGGCAACGTTACCTTTGACACCATCCGCGAATTCGCCGATACCGGCGTCGACTATATTTCCGTCGGCGCCCTGACCAAACATGTGCAGGCGCTCGACCTGTCGATGCGCTTCCGCTGAGCAACAGGCCTTCACGCTTCCGGGCGTGAAGGCCTGAATTTGCGGCCCGCCTCGCACTCGCCCGTGCTCACCATGAAATCCAGATAAAAACCCTGGAACCCGCTTTCCCGGATCGTTTTCGCCCCCTCGCCTGCGCCCCTCAATCCCTTCACAGTGCTCCTGTCACAACAAGGAGCGACTTATGGATAAACAACGAGGTTTTACCCTGATTGAACTGATGGTGGTTATCGGAATCATCGCCATTCTTAGCGCCATCGGCATCCCGGCCTACCAGAACTACCTGCGTAAAGCCGCCCTCACCGACCTGCTGCAGACCTTTGTCCCTTACCGGACAGCCATCGAACTTTGCGCGCTCGATCATGGCGGCCTAACGCCATGCGACGGCGGCAGCAACGGCATTCCCTCGCCGACAACCACGCGCTACCTTTCCGCCATGAGCGTGGCCAAAGGGGTCGTCACCCTCACCGGTCAGGAGAGTCTGAACGGACTGGGGGTCACCCTGACGCCGACCTGGGACAATGCCGAGGGCGTCACCGGCTGGCAGCGCGTCTGCACCATCACCGGCAATAGCGCGCTTCAGCAGGCCTGCGAAGACGTTTTCCGGGTGAAGTGAGGGCGAATGCATGAAAACAGAACAGCTGATCCCCCTCTGCCGTCGCTACCACGCCATGCTGCTGCATAGCGATGAACAGACAATCTCTATTGCGGTGGTTAATACCCCGCCGGCGGAGTTGATGGAGGCGCTACGCTTCGCGACGCAAAAGCGGATCGACATTGAATGCAGGAGCCAGGAGCAGATGGATAAGCGTCTGCAGGCCCAGGAAAAGCAGGCGCAACTGGCGCAGAACGACGGGCCGGAAAATATCGCCGAACGGGTCAACCAGATCCTCGAACAGGCCCTGCGTCAGCGGGCGTCTGATATCCATATCGAGCCCACGGAAACGCACTTACGCATCCGCCTGCGGGTCGATGGCGTCCTTCACGCCCTACCGTTGCTGGCTCCCGAACTGGCCGCACCGGTTATCGCGCGACTCAAGGTCCTGGCCAGTCTCGATATCGCCGAGCACCGTTTACCGCAGGATGGCCAGTTCGCGCTGAATCTTGCGGGACGACCGCTCTCTTTTCGCATCGCCACTCTGCCCTGCCGCTATGGCGAAAAGATTGTCCTGCGCCTTCTGCATCAGGTTGACCAGGCGCTGGATCTGGAAGCACTCGGACTCTCATCCTCCCAGCTGGCGGCCTTTCGCCAGGCGCTGAACCAGCCGCAGGGTCTGCTGCTGGTCACCGGCCCAACCGGAAGCGGGAAAACGGTGACCCTCTACAGCGCCCTGCAGGCCAGAAACCGTGAGCAAGTGAATATCTGTAGCGTGGAGGATCCACTGGAGATCCCCATCGCCGGGATGAACCAGACGCAAATCAATCCCCGCGCCGGACTCACTTTTCACAGTGTGCTGCGCGCCCTGTTACGCCAGGATCCGGATATTGTCATGGTGGGCGAGATCCGCGATGCCGAGACCGCTGAAATCGCGCTCAAAGCCGCCCAGACCGGTCATCTGGTGCTCTCCACCCTGCACACCAACTCCACCAGCGAAACCCTGACCCGCCTGCAGCAAATGGGCATCGCCCGCTGGATGATTTCCTCTGCGCTCTCGCTGGTCATCGCCCAGCGTCTGGTCCGCAAGCTGTGTCCCCACTGTCGGCGTAATGCCGGTAGCGCCGCCGACCTGCCGCACAGCCTGTGGCCCCGCCCGCTGCCACGCTGGCAGGCAGCGGGCTGCGAACATTGTTACCACGGATATTACGGCCGGCTGGCGCTGTTCGAAGTGCTGCCTGTTACCCCCGGGCTACGCCAGGGGATAGTCCAGGGACTTAACGCCATTGAGATTGAATCTCTGGCGCGAGCCGCAGGGATGATGACGCTTTTTGAAAGCGGCTGTCAGGCTATCGAACAGGGATTGACCAGCCTCGAAGAGGTGGTGCGGGTGCTGGGGATCCCCCATGGCGACTAAGCGTCTCTGGCGCTGGCGCGGTATTGATGTGCAGGGCGCCCCCTGTCAGGGGATGCTATGGCAAACCAAGCGTCTGGAGGTCCTGCAGCACCTCCAACAGCAGCGAGTCATACCGCTGGCCGTACGCCGCTGTGCGGTGAAGCAGAGCCTCTGGCACCCGCGCTACAGTTGCGAAACGATCCGCCAGCTGGCGACCCTGCTGCAGGCCGGCCTGCCGCTGGCGGAAGGGTTATCGCTGCTGGCGCAGCAGCAGTCGCATGCCCAGTGGCAGGCGCTGCTTGAGGCGCTAGGCCGCGAGCTGGCCCAGGGCGTGGCGTTCTCTGCCGCGCTGGCGCAGTGGCCCCAGGCTTTTCCGCCACTATATCTGGCGATGATTAGCACCGGCGAACTGACGGGCAAGCTCGATATCTGCTGCCTGCAGTTGGCGAATCAGCAGCAGGAGCAGCAGCGGCTCGCCAGCAAAGTTAAAAAAGCGCTGCGCTACCCGCTGATCGTGCTCTCTCTGGCGCTGTTGGTGGTGCTGGGGATGCTCTATTTTGTCCTGCCCGAGTTCACCGCCATCTACCAGACGTTCAGTACGCCGTTACCGCTGTTGACGCGGATGGTCGTTGCGGCAGGCGACATGCTAAGTCGCGGCTGGCCGCTGCTGCTGGCCTTGCTGCTGAGCCCGCTGCTGCTCAACCAGCTGATCCGGCGGCGCAGCGACTGGTTGCTGCGCCGCCAGCGGTTGCTTAACGCGCTTCCTCTCATTGGCTCCCTGATCGGCGGACAACAGCTGAGCCTGATCTTCACCATCCTGGCGTTAACCCAAAGCGCCGGTATTAGCTTTCTGCAGGGGCTGCAAAGCGTTGAAGAGTCCCTGTCGTGCCCGCTATGGCGCCAGCGTCTGGCGCAGGCCCGCGCGCTGATCGTTCAGGGGGAGCCGATTTGGCAGGCGTTAAGCCGCTGCGGCGGTTTTACACCGCTGTGCCTGCAGCTCATCCGCACGGGGGAAAGCGCGGGAGCGCTGGATCAGATGCTGGAAAACCTGGCGCATCACCATCGCGAGCAAACCTATCAGCGAGCCGATAGTCTGGCTGCGCATCTTGAACCCATGATGCTGGTGATAACCGGCTCGCTGGTCGGGATTCTGGTGGTGGCAATGTATTTGCCCGTTTTTCACCTGGGCGATGCCATTGGCGGGGCGGGAGGATGAGAAACACTGGCGCCGCGCAGGCGCCAGTGCAGCCGATTACAGGCTATTGAATACCCGGTTCTCTTGTTCCTGAACGCGGATAAAGGTCGTACGCTTGGTCAGCTCTTTCAGACGCGAGGCGCCAACGTAGGTGCAGGCAGAACGCAGGCCGCCGAGAATATCACGTGCGGTATTCTCCACCGGTCCACGCAAAGGCAGCTTAACGGTTTTGCCTTCCGCCGCGCGGTATTTCGCGACACCGCCCACATGGCGGGTCATCGCCGACTCGGAGCTCATGCCGTAGAACAGCATGAATTTCTCTCCGTTCTCTTCAACGATGGTTCCGCCGCTCTCTTCATGGCCCGCCAGCATGCCGCCAAGCATCACGAAATCAGCGCCGCCGCCGAAGGCTTTCGCCACATCGCCCGGCATGGTGCAACCGCCGTCGCTGATGATCTGGCCGCCAAGGCCGTGCGCCGCATCGGCACACTCAATCACGGCGGAGAGCTGCGGATAGCCGACCCCGGTCTTAACGCGGGTGGTGCAGACGGATCCCGGGCCGATGCCAACTTTGACGATATCGGCGCCGGAGAGGATCAGCTCTTCGCACATTTCACCGGTGACCACGTTCCCGGCGATGATAGTTTTTTGCGGCCAGGCTTCGCGCGCCTTCGCCACGAACTGTACAAAGTGCTCGGAGTAGCCGTTGGCGACGTCGATACACACAAAATTCAGCTGTGGGTTCTGAGAGAGGATCTGCTGGGTTTTTTCGAAATCCGCATCGGACGTGCCGGTGGAAACCATCACATGCTTGAGTACGTCTGCGGATGCGCCCTGGGTAAACGCCAGCCATTCTTCAGCGGTGTAGTGCTTATGTACCGCGGTCAGAATACCAAAAGTGGCCAGCGCTTTAGCCATGCTGAAGGTGCCGACGGTATCCATGTTAGCCGCAATAATCGGCACGCCGGACCAGGTCAGGCCTGAATGTTTAAAGGTGAATTCACGTTCCAGCTCAACATCAGAACGGCTTTTGAGGGTAGAGCGTTTCGGGCGGATAAGAACGTCTTTGAAACCAAGCTTCAGATCTTCTTCAATACGCATGTGCGAATTCCTGGGGTTAATGGCATGAATGTGAGAGCACAACTCCAGTGACGTTATCATACGCGCGAATCAGGCCCGCGCAAGACTGCGATTTTCACTTTTTTTACGCTACAATCGTATAAATTTACCTGGTGAATGGAGAAAAAGGCGCCTATGCCTTCCCCTGCCGGAGTATTGTTTTTAACCATTTGATTTGCTTGATTAAAACAAACAGTATAGCGGACGGCGATCCCGGTTGGCGCGGGGCCCTCACGACATGCTCACTGTCGCCTCCCCGGCGCGCTGCCAGTCATCGCTGTCTGCCTGCAAAAAATACGAGCAATCCGTTTCAGGGTCAGAAGATATGGGGTACACAGTCGCGTTAACAGGCGGGATCGGCAGCGGTAAAAGTACGGTCGCCGACGCCTTCGCGCAGCTTGGGGTTAAGGTTATCGATGCCGATGTTATCGCCCGTCAGGTGGTCGAGCCCGGTACCCCGGCGCTCCAGGCCATTGTCGGCCACTTCGGACCACAGATGATTGCCCCCGACGGCACGCTGAACCGCCGCCTGCTGCGGGAAAAAATTTTTGCTCACGTGGAGGAAAAAGCCTGGCTCAATGCGCTGTTGCACCCGCTGATTCAGCAGGAAACGCGCCGCCAGATGCAGGCCGCCACCTCCCCTTATCTCCTCTGGGTCGTACCTTTGCTGGTCGAAAACCGCCTGTCCAGTCTGGCCGATCGCGTACTGGTCGTCGATGTGCCGAAAGAGACGCAAATCGAACGCACCATGCTGCGCGATAAGGTCAGCCGCGAACATGCTGAACATATTCTTGCCGCCCAGGCCACGCGCCAGCAGCGCCTGGCCGTCGCGGACGATGTTATTGAAAACACTGGCACGCCGGATGCAGTGGCATCGGATGTTGCCCGCCTGCACGAAAAGTATTTAACGCTGGCATCGCAGGCCGCCTCGCAGGAAAACTCGTAATGCATACCCCCGTTCTGTTTGAACATCCTCTTAATGAGAAAATGCGCACCTGGCTGCGCATCGAATTTCTGATCCAGCAGATGGCTTTCCATCCGCAGATTGCCAGCCATGCCGATGCGCTCCATTTTTTCCGTAACGCCGGCGATCTGCTGGATGTCCTGGAGCGCGGCGAGGTGCGCACTGACCTGGTTAAAGAGCTGGAACGCCAGCAGCGTAAGCTCCAGTCATGGGCAGAAGTGCCGGGCGTCGATCAGGAGCGCATAAACGAGCTGCGCCACCAGTTGAAGCAGTCCTCCAGCACCCTGATGGCCGCGCCGCGCATTGGTCAGTTTCTGCGTGAAGATCGCCTGATTGCGCTGGTGCGTCAGCGCCTGAGTATTCCTGGCGGCTGCTGCAGCTTCGATTTACCGACCCTGCATATCTGGCTCCATATGCCACAGGCGCATCGCGACGAGCAGGTGGCCAGCTGGCTTGCCAGCCTCGATCCGCTGGTCCAGTCCCTGAGCCTGATCCTCGATCTTATCCGCAACTCCGCGCTGTTCCGCAAACAGACCAGCCTCAACGGCTTTTATCAGGATAATGGCGAAGATGCCGATCTGCTGCGCCTGCGTCTCGATCTGGCTCACCAGCTTTATCCGCAAATTTCCGGCCATAAGAGCCGTTTCGCCATCCGTTTCCTGGCGCTGGACAGTGAATATGGGATCGTGCCGGAGCGCTTTGATTTTGAACTGGCCTGCTGTTAAGGAGATAACATGTCAGAAGAGACTATCGTCAACTGCCCGACCTGCGGCAAAACTGTGGTGTGGGGCGAGCAGAGTCCGTTTCGTCCGTTCTGTAGCAAGCGCTGCCAACTGATCGATCTGGGAGAATGGGCTGCGGAAGAGAAGCGCATCCCCAGCGCGGGGGATCTCTCCGATAGCGATGACTGGAGCGAGCAGCAACCCTGATTTGATGGCAAGCTAACCCGGCGCCTGGCGGGTTAGCCTCGCGCCCCGGGGCTCAGCCCTGGGCGATAAGTTTGCTGATAACCGGTTCATTCGCCGGAGGAAACGCCGCCGGATCCAACGTTGGCCCCGCCATCCACCGACCCGGCTGCCCTTCTTTACCCCACGGCTCGCCTTGCCAACTTTCCACGAGGAAAAACCACAGCGTAATATGGCGATCGGGGAACTGATACTCCAGCTTATCAAAGAGCGAAGAGGTGGTGACCGTAATCCCAACCTCCTCCTGCAGTTCGCGGATTAGCGCCTGCTCAGGCGTCTCATCAGATTCAATCTTCCCGCCCGGGAACTCCAGCTTATTCGCCATATGGGCATCGGCGGCGCGCTGGGTAATAAAGATTTCGCCTTGCGGATTGCGAATTATCCCGACGGCGATTTGCAGTTTTTTCATTGAATGCGCTCCATAAAAAAGGCGCAGAACTCTGCGCCTTTGTTTGTTTTATCAGACCTTAGCTCAGACGGCCGTGGCACTGTTTGTACTTTTTGCCGGAGCCGCACGGGCACGGATCGTTACGGCCCACTTTACGTTCGCCGGTTTGCGCCGCCAGATCCTGGGCTGCGGCTTCATCATCGCTCTGATGGCTGAGCTGCTGCATCTGCGCCAGGCGCTCGGCCTCTTCACGACGCTGCTGTTCCATCGCCTCGACTTCTTCCGGCATCCGCACCTGGACTTTGCTCAGGGTGCTGATCACTTCATACTTCAGTGACTCCAGCATCGCGGCAAACATTGAGAACGATTCGCGCTTGTACTCCTGCTTCGGATCTTTCTGCGCATAGCCGCGCAGGTGGATACCCTGGCGCAGGTAATCCATCGCCGCGAGGTGCTCTTTCCACAGCGAATCCAGAGTCTGCAGCATCACGCCTTTCTCGAAGTGGCGCATCATCTCGGCGCCGACCACTTCTTCTTTACGCTGGTAGGTTTCTACCGCGCTCTGCAGAATACGTTCGCGCAGGGTCTCTTCATGCAGCTCCGGCTCTTTATCCAGCCACTCTTTGATTGGCAGGTCGAGGTCGAAGTCGTTTTTCAGACGCTCCTGCAGACCTTCGATATCCCACATCTCCTCCAGCGACTGCGGCGGAATATGGGCATCGATCGTCGCCTTAAAGACGTCTTCGCGGATGCTGTTGATGGTTTCGCTGACGTCAGACACGTCCAGCAGCTCGTTACGCTGGGTGTAGATCGCCCGGCGCTGGTCGTTGGCCACATCATCATATTCCAGCAGCTGCTTACGGATATCGAAGTTACGGCTTTCCACTTTACGCTGGGCGTTGGCGATCGCCTTGGTGACCCACGGGTGCTCAATCGCCTCACCTGGTTTCATTCCCAGTTTACGCATCATGCCAGACACGCGATCGGAGGCGAAGATACGCATCAGGGCATCTTCCATTGACAGGTAGAAGCGGGAAGAACCGGCATCCCCCTGACGACCAGCACGGCCGCGCAGCTGGTTATCGATACGGCGAGATTCATGACGCTCGGTACCGATGATGTGCAGACCGCCTGCGGCCAGTACCGCATCGTGGCGTACCTGCCAGTCGGCTTTGATTTTCTCAATCTGCTCTGGCGTTGGGTTTTCCAGCGCAGCGACTTCCGCCTGCCAGCTACCGCCGAGCATAATATCGGTACCACGACCCGCCATGTTGGTGGCGATGGTCACCGCGGAAGGGTAGCCCGCCTGGGCGACGATATCCGCCTCGCTGGCGTGGAATTTGGCGTTCAGGACGTTGTGCTTGATGCCGGCTTTAGTCAGTTCGCGGGAAACCACTTCAGATTTTTCGATCGAGATAGTCCCCACCAGCACCGGCTGACCGGCAGCGGTACGAGTTTTGATATCTTCGATAATTGCCTGAATTTTTTCCGCTTCGGTCATATAGACCAGATCCGCCATATCTTTACGGATCATCGGACGGTTGGTCGGTACAACCACGGTATCCAGCTTATAGATAGAGCTGAATTCAAAGGCTTCGGTATCGGCTGTACCGGTCATCCCCGCCAGCTTCTCGTACAGACGGAAGTAGTTCTGGAAGGTGATAGAGGCCAGAGTCTGGTTCTCGTTTTGGATCTCCACGCCCTCTTTGGCCTCAACGGCCTGGTGCAGACCATCGGACCAGCGGCGGCCCTGCATCGTGCGGCCAGTGTGCTCATCGACGATGATAACTTCGCCATCTTTGACAATGTAGTCAACGTCGCGGGTGAACAGCGCATGGGCGCGCAGCGCGGCGGTAACGTGGTGCATCAGCATAATGTTGGTTGGAGAGTACAGGGACTCACCTTCATCCATAATGCCTTCCTGTACCAGCAGCTCTTCAATCAGCACCAGACCACGTTCGGTCAGGTTAACCTGACGCGCTTTTTCATCCACCGAGAAGTGGCCTTCGCCAGTGAAAGTATCCGAATCCTCTTTTTCCTGGCGGATCAGATGCGGGATGATTTTGTTTACCTTGCGGTACATTTCAGAGCTGTCTTCCGCCGGGCCGGAAATGATCAGCGGCGTACGCGCCTCATCGATCAGGATGGAGTCCACCTCATCCACCAGCGCATAGTGCAGTTTACGCTGAACGCGCTCTTCCGGGCTGAAGGCCATGTTGTCGCGCAGGTAGTCGAAGCCGTATTCGTTGTTGGTGCCATAGGTGATATCGGCAGCGTAAGCTTCACGCTTCGCCGGCGCCGGCAGGCCGGACATGTTGATGCCAACTGTCATGCCCAGGAATTCAAACAGCGGGCGGTTATTTTCGGCGTCACGCTGGGCCAGATAGTCGTTGACGGTCACTACGTGAACGCCTTTGCCGGTTAGCGCGTTGAGGTACGCCGGCAGGGTCGCGGTCAGGGTTTTACCTTCACCGGTACGCATCTCGGCGATGCAGCGATCGTTAAGCACCATACCGCCCAGCAGCTGGACGTCGAAGTGGCGCATGCCGAATACGCGCTTACTGGCTTCGCGAACGACGGCGAAAGCTTCAGGGATCAGGCTTTCCAGCGTTTCGCCTTTTTCCAGGCGCGCGCGGAATTCAGCGGTTTTCGCTTTCAGCTCGTCATCAGAGAGTTTTTCCATCGCCGGTTCCATGCCGTTGATGATATTGACGACTTTGCGCATACGACGCAGCGTACGGTCGTTACGGCTGCCGAAAACCTTGGTTAACATTTTGATAAGCATAATAAAATCTCAAACGCCCCGCGGTGCGGAGTCACAAAAAATAGGATGGTCCGTGGTTATTTTCAGCTGAGACGTTGAGGCCCTGCGCGGATCCCCGCCACCTGGCTTATCCAGGCGCTGACGCGGAAGGCAGAATATGAAGAAGGGATGTAACCCGCCTGGCGGATCACCACCGGCGGCGTGCTGTCCTGCGTCAGCAGCGCGCTGAGGGTGTCGAGCAGCGCCAGATGCTGAGCCTGCAGCGGGGAAGTTTCTTCCGCCACCGGCAGCGCCTGCGGCGCCATGGCGAAGGAGAGATGACGAATAACGGTGCGAATGGCGTGCTGATGCCAGTAGTCGACGGTAAAGCTGGGCCGGCGATTCGTCTCCAGCAGCGCCAGCTGAGAGAAATTAACCTTGCTCGGATTGTGATTGCTGGCGGTCGCCTTCGCTGGCGCCGCGGTCTCGTGACCGTTGCTTAGCGCAGGCAGGCCGAGGCTGGCCGCGACCATCCCCAACAGGAGATGCGGCCAAAAATACCGTCTGCCAAACTGTCGCCAGCGCGTCAGCAATCCACTCACGTTCATTACCTTTCTTTGCTAGACCCGTCGTCGTTCAGGCTGTCTCTTTATTGATGTTTTTCGCAGGACAACCTGATGTCCACGGGGTAAAGCAACCCTGAGAAATAATTTTGCGCTCAAATACTAACATTAATACCGGCCTGAGGCAGCATGAATGAAGGCGATTGCCCGGCGAAAACGCTTAATAAAGCAGCGAACGCACGCTAATTATTATCCAGGGATCGCAGCGAAAATAACTGGAGGGTGCTATAAAAGAAAAACGACTGGCTCCCTGGTCGGAGAGAGTACCAGGTTACCAGTCGAATTTACTGAATGGTCAGGCTTACGCCAGAACCATCGACGGTGCGCGGAACGCCATTGGCAGTTTTGCGTCGTCTTCGAATGTCACATACTCCCAGGCTTCCTGTTTTGCCAGAACCGCCTGCAGCAGTTTGTTGTTCAACGCGTGACCCGATTTGTACGCCGTGAATGCGCCGATAATGTTGTGACCACACATAAACAGGTCACCGATCGCATCCAGCATTTTGTGGCGAACAAATTCGTCTTCAAAGCGCAGACCGTCTTCGTTCAGTACGCGATAATCGTCAACAACGATGGCACAATCGAAGCTGCCGCCCAGGCACAGGCCGCGGGACTGCAGATATTCGATATCGCGCATAAAACCGAAGGTACGCGCACGGCTAATCTGACGCATGAACGCATCGGCCGAGAAGTTCAGCGTATAGCGCTGGGTGCTGGCATCAATCGCTGGATGGTTAAAATCGATGGTGAAGTCCAGCGAAAAACCATTGTACGGTTTGAATTCAGCCCATTTGTCGCCATCTTCAACGCGAACCGTCTCTTTGATACGTACAAATTTCTTGGCGCAGTTCAGTTCATCAATGCCGGCGTCCAGCAACAGATAAACGAACGGAGCCGCACTGCCGTCCATAATCGGGATTTCCGGCGCATCGACTTCAACAATAATGTTGTCGATACCCAGGCCAGCCAATGCGGCGTTCAGGTGTTCAACCGTAGAAATCCGCACGTCATGCTCATTAACCAGGCAAGTACAGAGCATGGTATCACGCACAGATTTGGCATCAGCCGGAAAATCTACCGGTGGATTCAAGTCGGTGCGACGATAGATGACCCCGGTATTTGCCGGCGCAGGGCGTAACGTCAGAGTGACTTTCTTGCCGGTATGCAAACCGACGCCAGTCGCCTGAACGATACGTTTAAGAGTCCTTTGTTTGATCATCGTATAATCTCGCCAATTTACCTATCCAACCGAAGTGTACACCACTATCGGGAGGCCAGTTTAGCACAAAGAGCGCAGATGCCCAACTTCCAGTCGATTCTTAATCGGCTTGCTTACGCAGGAAGGCTGGGATATCCAGATAATCCGGCTCTTTCGCGGTTTGCGGCGTATTGTCGTTCACCACTTTGGCTGCCGGCTTCTGCTCTTGCGTCAGCGGCGACATACCATGCTGCTGGTAACGATCCATCACCGGCTGCTGAACCTGCTTGTTGGTTACCAGGGTGATTTCCGGACGCTTATCCATGCCAATACCGGTCGCCACTACGGTCACGCGCAGCTCGTCGTTCATATCCGGGTCCAGAGAGGTACCGATAACCACGGTCGCATTATCCGAGGCAAAAGCACGGATGGTGTTACCCACAGTTTCGAACTCGTCCAGACGCAGGTCGAAGCCCGCAGTAATGTTGACCAGCACGCCGCGCGCGCCTGACAGGTCGATATCTTCCAGCAGCGGAGAAGAGATAGCCATTTCAGCCGCTTCTTCCGCACGGTCTTCACCGCTCGCCACCCCGGAGCCCATCATCGCGTAGCCCATTTCAGACATCACGGTACGGACGTCCGCGAAGTCGACGTTCATCAGACCCGGACGGGTGATCAGTTCGGCGATACCCTGCACCGCGCCTTTCAGGACGTCGTTTGCCGCGCCGAATGCGTCGAGCAGGGAAATTCCACGACCCAGGACCTTCAGCAGCTTGTCGTTCGGGATGGTGATCAGTGAGTCAACGTGCTTGGACAGCTCGGTGATCCCCTGCTCAGCGAACGCCATGCGCTTCTTACCTTCAAAATTAAACGGCTTAGTGACCACCGCAACGGTGAGGATCCCCAGATCCTTCGCCACTTCCGCGACTACGGGCGCCGCGCCGGTACCGGTACCGCCGCCCATGCCTGCCGCGATGAACACCATGTCTGCGCCATCAAGGGCTGCGCGCAGCGCTTCACGGTCTTCATCAGCCGCGTTACGGCCGACTTCCGGGTTCGCGCCCGCGCCCAGACCTTTGGTAATACCGCTACCGATCTGGATAGTCTGGCCAACTGCCGTCTTACGCAGCGCCTGCGCATCGGTGTTTACCGCGAAGAATTCAACACCCTCAATGCGCTCGCGCACCATGTGTTCAACGGCGTTACCGCCGCCGCCACCGACGCCGATGACTTTAATCACCGCGTCGTTGGTCAGTTCCATAGGTTCAAACATAGTTTCTCTCCGTCTTGTGCCTGTCGCCTGAGAACGCTAATTGTCTGCGTTCTCTTAAAAAATTAAAACTCTTTTCGCAGCCAGCTGTTGAGTCGCTTAATCCACGAGCCCACTGAGGCCGTCACGCGTTTTTCTACTTCCGC
Organism: Klebsiella sp. 28; assembly: GCF_018223905.1. Lineage (NCBI taxonomy): Bacteria > Pseudomonadati > Pseudomonadota > Gammaproteobacteria > Enterobacterales > Enterobacteriaceae > Klebsiella > Klebsiella sp. 28. The sequence continues at coordinate 37,767 of NZ_JAGRQY010000105.1, read as the reverse complement.
TTCACCACTGAGATGTGACTCTTTTCCGTAGTGCAGCAGCCCCACCGCCGTTGAATAATACGGCTCCTGGGCATAGTCGGTTAAACCGGTGATGTTCAGCGGCGCGCCAATGCGCACCTGAGTATGGAACACGCGCTGCGCACAGGCCGCCAGACCTTCAATTTGCGCCGCGCCGCCGGTTAACACAATCCCCGCCGCCAGATGATGTTTAACACCCTGCTGGCGGAGCTGTTCCTGCAGCTGCAGGATCTCTTCATTGACCAGGTTAAGCAGCTCGGTATAGCGCGGTTCAATCACCTCTGCCAACGTCTGACGCTGCAGGCTACGCGGAGGACGTCCACCGACGCTCGGTACTTCGACGTTTTCGTCTTTACCGACGATGGAACCCAATGCGCATCCGTGACGAACCTTAATCGCTTCGGCATCGCTCGGCGGCGTACCGAAGGCATAGGCGATATCGCTGGTCACCACGTTACCGGCATACGGGATCACTTTGGTGTGACGCAATGCGCCGCCGGTGTAGACGGCGATATCCATTGTACCACCGCCGATATCCACAACGCAGACGCCCAGCTCACGTTCGTCTTCTGTTAATACCGAATAACTGGCCGCTAACCCGGCGAAAATAAGTTGGTCAACTTTCAGACCACAACGTTCCACTGCTTTAACAATGTTTTTTGCCATATCGTTATGGCAGGTGATCAGATGCACCTTCGCCTGCATACGCACGCCGGACAGCCCTACCGGGTTTTTAATCCCTTCCTGGTAGTCGATAGCATATTCCTGCGGAATCACGTGCAGGACACGATGTTCATCGCGAACGCGAACCGACTTCGCGGTGTGGACCACGTTCTCGACGTCGTCCTGCGTCACTTCTTCTTCCGAAATCGGTACCATCCCGATTTCATTCTGACAGCTTATATGTTTACCCGAAAGTGCCAAATAAACTGATGAAATCTGGCAATCCGCCATCAGTTCGGCCTGGTCGATGGCGCGCTGTACGCATTTCACCACCGACTCGAGGTCGTTCACACCGCCTTTATCCATACCACGCGATGGGCAACTGCCCACGCCGATGATATTGATCATGCCGTCGGGCAGAACTTCCCCTACTAAAGCGGCCACCTTGGCGGTGCCAATCTCCAGTCCAACTACCAGTTTTCTGTCCGTCGCCTTGATCATTGTTGTTCTGCCTGTGCCTGATTCTGTTGTTGATTAGTATCCTCTGCGGGAGCAGGTACCCAGCCCACTGCCGCACCCGAGTCATAACGCAAATCAACGTAGCTAATCCGTTTGCCGTCGGTCTGCGCCTGCTGCTGAAGAACCGGGTAGAGTTCCATAAAGCGCTGAAGCCGTTTCATGGTATCGCCACGGCCAAGGTTGAGCTTGATGTCATTATTAAGCGTCAACTGCCAGGAGCGACGGGCGGTCATCGCCGCCACTTTCAACGTGAATTTATCCTTTGCCAGCACCTGCCCCATGTCACGATATCCCTGCAGCACTTCGTTCTCGCTGCCTTCGGGACCGTATAACATCGGTAAATTCTGTTTGCTGGTGCGATCCGCCGGCACGCTGAAGGCATTTCCTTCTGCATCCACCATATGTTGATCATTCCAGCGCGCAATCGGCACATATTCAACCAGATGAATCTTCAATTCATCGGGCCACTGCTTTCGGACGCTCGCCTGCTTAATCCACGGCAGACGTTCAATCTGGCTCTGGATGATGTTCACATCCTGAGTCATAAAGGTACCCGGCGAACCCAGCGCCAGGATCGCCTGACGGATGTCATCATTGCGCGTATAGTGACGCTCGCCGGTCACCACCATCTTCGACAGCGGTAAGCGCTGCGCATCTTCCATCCAGCCAAGAACCATCCACCCGCTGACCAGCACGGTAAACAGCACCGCCAGCAGGAAAACGATCCCTGCCAGCCGCGTTCCATTACTCCGACGCGAAGAAGAAGCCTCTTCTTCATGGTTCCGCGTATTCAGCGCAGCCTGCGACATATCACCCCGCCAGGTCCAGAATTCGTACAACAAGCTGGGAGAAGCTCATTCCTGCCTGACGCGCCGCCATTGGCACAAGGCTATGGCTGGTCATGCCCGGGGAAGTATTCGCTTCCAGCAGATAAAACTGGCCATCGCTGTCCAGCATCACGTCAATACGGCCCCAGCCTTTGCAACCCAGAACATTCCAGGCTTTAAGCACCAGGTTCTGAATAGCTGACTCACGCGCGGGATCTTCAAATCCTGGGCAGAAATATTGCGTCTCATCAGAGAGATACTTCGCCTCATAATCATAGAAGGTTCCCGCGGCCTGGATACGTATTGACGGTAAAATTTCTTCACCGACTATGGCGACGGTAAATTCCGGTCCACTGAGCCATTTTTCGACCAAAACTTCATCATCATGCTGAAAAGCCAACGCCAATGCACTTGCTAAATCACAACTTTCGCTGACTTTCGACATCCCGACGCTGGAGCCTTCACGGCTCGGCTTGATGATGACCGGCAGACCCAGCGCCGCAATTTGCTGTTCGACGTCAGTAGACAGCCCGGCGGCAAACTGGGCGCGGGTCAGCGCCACCCACGGCGCGACCGGTAATCCGGCGCCCTGCCACAGCCACTTGCTGCGCAGTTTATCCATTGAAATCGCCGAAGCCATCACGCCGCTGCCGGTATAAGGCAGCTGGATTAACTCCAGCAGCCCCTGCAGAGTGCCATCTTCCCCGCCGCGGCCGTGGAGGGCAATAAACGCTTTCTTAAAGCCCTGCTTTTTTAGCTGGGTAATATCAACATCGCGCGGGTCGACCGGATGGGCGTCCACCCCGCCTTCACGCAGCCCGGCCAGCACCGCCGCGCCTGAATTCAGCGACACTTCACGTTCAGCGGAGGTTCCACCGAAAAGCACCGCGATTTTATCAGCCATGGCGCTCCTCCTCCGTTTTTTGCGGGATCAGTTTGATTTCAGCCAGGTGGCGGGCGATTTTACCGATGTTACCGGCGCCCTGCACCAGTACTAAATCGTTGCCGGTCAGGACTGACGCCAGCATCTCCGCGGCCTGGGCCGAATCGGGCACCAGGATCGGATCCACTTTCCCGCGACCGCGAATGGTGCGGCACAGCGAGCGGCTGTCGGCGCCCGGGATCGGCGCTTCGCCCGCCGGATAAACATCCAGCATCAGCAGGGCATCCACCTGGGTCAGCACGTTGGCAAAATCATCATACAGATCGCGGGTACGGGTATAACGGTGCGGCTGGAATACCATCACCAGGTTTTTATCCGGCCAGCCGGCGCGCGCTGCTTTAATGGTGGCGTCCACTTCCGTCGGGTGGTGACCGTAATCATCGATCAGCATCGCGCTGCCCGGTTTGCCGTTGACTTCGGCCAGCGGAAACTCGCCAAGAAAATCAAAGCGGCGTCCTGTTCCCTGGAAGCTCTCCAGTGCGCGCAGAATAGCCCGATCGTCAATCCCCTCTTCCGTCGCCACGGCGACGGCCGCCGCCGCGTTCAGCGCGTTATGGCGTCCCGGGGCATTGAGCGTCACCTGCAGGATCGCTTTATCCTGGCGCACCAGGCGGAAATGCCCCTGCGCCCCAACCTGACGATAGTCCTCGACGCGCACGTCGGCGTCGTCGCTAAAACCGTAGGTGGTGATCTGCCGGCCAACGCGCGGCAGCAATTCCCGGATCACCGGATCGTCCACGCACATCACCGCGCGTCCGTAGAACGGCAGGTTGTGCAGGAAGTTGATAAAGGTCTGCTTCAGATTCTCAAAGTCGCCATGGTAGGTATCCATGTGATCGGCTTCGATGTTGGTGACAATGGCCACCATCGGCTGCAGATGCAGAAACGACGCGTCGCTCTCATCCGCTTCCGCGATCAGGTAACGGCTATGGCCAAGACGGGCATGTACGCCCGCCGCTTTTACCAGTCCGCCGTTGACGAAGGTCGGGTCCAGCCCGGCCTCGGCGTAAATGCTGGATACCATCGCGGTGGTGGTGGTTTTGCCGTGGGTCCCGGCAATGGCGATCCCGTGGCGAAAGCGCATAAGTTCCGCCAGCATTTCGGCACGACGGATCACCGGGATACGCGCCTCATGCGCGGCAACGATTTCCGGGTTATCTGCCGAAATCGCGCTGGAAACGACAACCACGCTGGCATCACGCACGTTTTCCGGGCGATGGTTGAAATAAATGGTGGCGCCAAGCTGCGACAGCTGCTGGGTCACCGGATTCGGCGCCAGGTCGGAGCCGCTGATCTGGTAACCTTCGTTAGCCAACACTTCGGCAATACCGCCCATACCGGCACCGCCGATGCCGACAAAGTGAATGTGCCGAACGCGACGCATCTCGGGCACTATGGAACGCAGTTTTGCCAAATCTTGTGTATTCATTCTTTACGCCATCAACTTCTGTATTCGGGCGGTGAAAATCACCGCAATTAGCGCGCCAAAGCTACGGCGCTGACCTCTTCTGCTACCCGCTCGGTAGCGTCCGGAATCGAAGCGCCACGCGCTCGTTCCGCCATATCCAGCAAGGTTTCCCGATCCCAGCTCGCCAGGGTAGAGGCAACCGCCTCTACCGTGAACTCAGGCTGTTCAAGAATTTTCGCCGCGCCGGCTTTCTCCAGCGGCAGCGCATTCCAGTACTGCTGACGATCTTTGTGCTGAAACGGGACAAACAGCGCTGGTAAACCTGCGGCCGCGATTTCGCTAACCGTCAGCGCGCCGGAACGGCAAACCACAACATCTGCCCAGGCATACGCCGCGGCCATGTCATCAATAAATTCCGTCACTTTATGCTGCGGCTGTCCGGCGGCGGCATAGGCCTGCTGCACGGTTTGCTGGCCGCCTTTGCCGCTTTGATGCCAGATGGTCACCGTAGCGCCGAGCTTCGCCGCCACCTGCGGCATCGTCTGGTTCAGGACGCGCGCGCCCTGAGAGCCACCGACCACCAGCACGCGAATCGGTCCCTGACGGCCAACCAGACGCTGACCTGGCAGCGGTAGCGCCAGTACATCTGTGCGCACCGGGTTCCCAACGACGTCCGCATGCGGGAACGCGCCGGGAAACGCCTGCATCACTTTCTTCGCAATCTTCGCCAGCCACTTGTTAGTCAGGCCGGCAATGCCGTTTTGCTCGTGGAGGACCACCGGGATCCCCAGCGACCACGCCGCCAGACCGCCAGGCCCGGAAACATAGCCGCCCATACCCAGCACCACGTCCGGCTGGAAACGCTTCATGATCGCCCGCGCCTGACGCCAGGCGTTAAAGATACGCACCGGCGCCAGTAGCTGCGCTTTGATACCTTTGCCACGCAGGCCGGAGATGCGGATAAAATCAATTTCGATGCCGTTTTTCGGCACTAAATCCGCTTCCATACGATCGGCGGTACCCAGCCAGCGAACCTGCCAGCCCTGGTCCATTAAATGGTGCGCGACCGCCAGTCCCGGGAACACATGCCCGCCGGTACCGCCCGCCATCACCATCAACCGCTTTTCCTGACCGCTCATCGCACACCCCGTGTAAACGCCTGGGCTTTTTCCAGACGCGTTTCATAATCAATTCGCAACAACAACATAATGGCCGTCGACATAATCAACAGACTGGAACCACCATAACTGATCAGCGGCAGCGTCAGACCTTTCGTCGGCAGCATCCCCGCCGCCGCGCCGACGTTAACTAACGCCTGGAAGCTAAACCAGATACCAATCGCACAGGCGAGGAAGCCGGAAAAGCGATGATCGATCTCCAGCGCTTTACGGCCAATCGACATGGCGCGGAAAGCGACGAAGAATACCATTAAAAGCGCCAGTACCACACCGATATAACCGAGTTCTTCGCCGATAATGGCGAAGATAAAGTCAGTGTGCGCTTCCGGTAAATACTCCAGTTTTTGCACCGAGTTGCCGAGGCCCTGTCCCCACATCTCGCCTCGGCCGAAAGCCATCAGCGACTGGGTCAGCTGGTAGCCGCTGCCGAACGGGTCTTCCCACGGGTTCCAGAAGGAGGTCACGCGGCGAATACGGTATGGTTCGGCGAGGATCAGCAGGACCACCGCCGAAATACCCATGCCGATAATGGCGATGAACTGCCACAGCTTCGCGCCGGCGAGAAACAGCATCGCCAGCGTGGTGACGAACAGGACCACCACGGTACCGAGGTCAGGCTGCGCCAGCAGCAGGATGGCCAGTACGAAAATCACGCCCATCGGTTTTAAGAAGCCGCGCAGGTTGTTACGCACTTCGTCGGCTTTACGCACCAGATAGTTGGCGATGTAGCAAAACAGCGACAGCTTGGTGAACTCCGCCGGCTGAATACGCAGCGGACCAAGGGCTATCCAGCGCGATGCGCCGTTTACCGAGCTGCCTACTACCAGTACGATCAGCAGCATGACGATCGAGGCGATCAGCATCGCGGTACTGTGGCGCTGCCAGAAATCCATCGGCAGACGTAGCGTAATCATCGCCAGCGCGAAGGCCAGCACAATGTACAGGCCGTCACGCTTGGCGAAGAGGAAAGGATCGTTCGCCAGGCGCTGTCCGACCGGCATCGACGCCGAGGTCACCATAATAAAGCCGATCGCCGCCAGGCCGAAGGTCAGCCATAGCAGCATCCGGTCATACATCACCAGACTGTCGTTATCTTTCGGGCGCGAGCCCATCACCCAGCCTTTCAGCGCAGCGAATAGCCAGGCGAAAATAAACATCCCCGGCAATCGCGGCAGTCTCAGCCGAGGCAGGCTCAGCTGCGGCATTCTCAGGCGTGGGAGAGAGAAACGCATCAACCTAACTCCTTCGCCAGACGGGCAAACATCTCGCCCCGTTGTTCAAAGTTCTTAAACTGATCCAGGCTAGCGCAGGCCGGCGACAGGAGCACCATGTCCCCCGCTTTCACCAGGGGAGCAATCTGACGCATCGCCTGTTCCATAGTCTCAGTTTGTACCGCCACCTCAGGACGCAGCTCAGCGAGCTCGGCGCCATCGCGACCAAAGCAGTACAGGCGAATACGATCGCCGCCGAGGTAGCGCTTCAGCGGGGTAAAATCAGCGGACTTGCCGTCGCCGCCCAGCAGCAGATAGAGCGTGCCGTCCAGCTGCAGGCCGTTCAGCGCCGCCTCGGTGCTGCCGACGTTGGTCGCCTTCGAGTCGTTAATCCAGCGTACGCCGTTGTGATCCAGCACCAGCTGGAAACGGTGCGCCAGACCGGTAAAGGTGGTCAGCGCCTTCAGGCTGCTGGCCCGCGGCAGACCCGCGGCATCGGCCAGCGCCAGCGCCGCCAGGGCGTTGCTGTAGTTATGCTGACCGGTGAGAGGCATCTCTTTCACATTGAGGACTTTCTCACCTTTAACGCGCAGCCAGGTTTCGCCCTGCTGGCGGTTAAGGTGGTAGTCACCGACATCGACGCCAAAGCTAATGCAGCGTTCGTCCGCCCCGCGTACCGGCATGGTGAGCGCATCGTCCGCGTTCACCACGCAGGTCTTCGCATTCTCGTAAATCCGCAGCTTCGCCGCGCGATACTGCTGCAGTCCCAGCGGGTAGCGGTCCATATGGTCCTCAGTCACGTTGAGGATGGTTGCCGCCACCGCCTGCAGGCTGGAGGTGGTTTCCAGCTGGAAGCTGGAGAGCTCCAGCACATACAGCTCTCGATCGGTGTCCAGCAACATCAGCGCCGGCAGGCCGATATTGCCGCCCACGCCGACGTTAACTCCAGCGGCTTTCGCCATCTCGCCCACCAGGGTAGTAACAGTGCTTTTGCCGTTAGAACCGGTAATGGCGATAATCGGCGCCTGCGCTTCGCGGCAGAACAGTTCGATATCGCCAACGATCTCTACGCCAGCGTCGGCCGCTGCGCTGAGCGAAGGATGGGCCAGCGCAATCCCCGGACTGGCGACAATCAGGTCCGCCGCCAGCAGCCAGTTATCATTGAGTCCGCCGACATGGCATTCGACCGATTCGGGTAATTTATCCAGCCCCGGAGGCGCGACGCGGGTGTCCATCACGCGCGGGGTTACGCCGCGCGCCATGAAAAAGTCCACGCATGACAGGCCGGTCATACCCAGCCCAATAATGACGACTTTTTTACCCTGATAATCTGCCATGATTAACGTACCTTCAGCGTCGCCAGGCCAATCAGCACCAGCATCAGCGAAATAATCCAGAAGCGCACGATAACGCGCGGCTCCGGCCAGCCTTTCAGTTCATAGTGGTGGTGGATCGGCGCCATGCGGAAGATACGCTGACCGCGCAGCTTAAAGGAGCCGACCTGCAGAATAACCGACAGCGTTTCCACCACGAAAACCCCGCCCATGATCACCAGCAGGAACTCCTGACGCAGCAGCACGGCGATAATGCCCAACGCGCCGCCGAGCGCCAGTGAACCGACGTCGCCCATAAAGACTTGCGCCGGGTAGGTGTTGAACCACAGGAAGCCCAGCCCCGCCCCGACAATCGCCGTACAGACGATCACCAGCTCGCCGGCGTGGCGCAGATACGGGATATGCAGGTAGTTGGCGAAATTCATGTTGCCGGTGGCCCATGCCACCAGCGCAAAGCCTGCCGCGACGAAAACGGTCGGCATAATCGCCAGGCCGTCGAGGCCGTCGGTCAGGTTGACGGCGTTGCCGGTACCGACGATAACGAAGTAGGCCAGCAAGATATAGAACAGCCCCAGCTGCGGCATTACGTCTTTAAAGAACGGCACCACCAGCTCGGTTGCCGGGGTATCTTTCCCCGCCAGATACAGCGCGAAGGCCACGCCCAGGGCGATCACCGACATCCAGAAATACTTCCAGCGGGCGATCAGGCCTTTGGTATCTTTGCGCACGACTTTACGGTAATCATCAACGAAACCGATGATGCCGTAGCCGATTAATACCGTCAGTACGCACCAGACGTACGGGTTAGATGGATAGGCCCACAGCAGAACGGAAACGGTGATCGCGGTGAGGATCATGATCCCGCCCATGGTCGGAGTACCGCGTTTACTGAAATGAGACTCCGGGCCGTCGTTACGTACGACCTGGCCAAAGGCGAGTTTTTGCAGACGGGCGATCATGCGCGGGCCCATCCACAACGAGATGAACAGCGCGGTCAGCAGGCTGACGATGGCGCGAAACGTCAGATAAGAAAAGACGTTAAAGCCGGAATAATATTTGACCAAGTGTTCGGCCAGCCATACTAACATGTCCCAGTCTCCTGTAATGCGCGTACTACCTCTTCCATGGCGGCACTACGTGAACCCTTCACTAAAATGGTCATTATTTTGTGCTCCGCCAGCAGCTCGCGCAGGCGAGCCACCACGGCGGCTTTATCGTTAAAATGTTCGCCCACGCCGCTGGCGCGGCTGATATCCGCGCTCAAGGCGCCGACGCTGAGGACGCAATCCAGACCCGCCGCTTTCGCCGCTTCGCCGACTTCGCGATGGCAGGCCGCGCTCTCCGCGCCAAGCTCTGCCATATCGCCGACCACCATCGTGCGAAAGCCGGGCATCTCTGACAGCACCTGCACCGCCGCGGTCATCGAACCAACGTTAGCGTTATAGGAATCATCCAGCAGCAGCTGGCTCTCGGTCAGCCGGATCGGGAACAGACGTCCCGGAACGGCCTGCAGCTGCGCCAGTCCGGCTTTCACCGCCGCCAAATCGGCGCCTACCGCCATCGCCAGCGAAGTGGCGGCCAGCGCATTAGCGATGTTGTGGCGTCCCGGCAGCGGCAGCAGTACGTCAACGTTGCCGGTTGGGGTCTGCAGCGTAAATTCGGTGCCGTGGCTGGTGATCTGCACGTTGGTCGCCGTGAAATCGCTGTTCGCCGCGTTCGGCGAGAAGCGCCACACTTTGCGATCGCCAATCACCGCCTGCCAGTTCAGCCAGTCGTTATTGTCGGCATTGAGGATGGCGATGCCATTTTCCGGCAGACCGGTATAGATTTCGCCCTTCGCCTTCGCCACGCCCGCCAGCGAACCGAAACCTTCCAGGTGCGCCGCAGCAAGGTTGTTGACCAGCGCCGCTTCCGGACGCGTCAGGCTGACGGTCCAGGCGATTTCGCCCTGGTGGTTGGCGCCGAGTTCGATCACCGCGTACTGATGCTCTTTGGTCAGCCGCAGCAGCGTCATCGGGACGCCGATATCGTTGTTCAGGTTGCCGGCGGTATACAGCGTGTTGCCGCACTGGCTGAGGATCGCCGCGGTCATCTCTTTAACCGAGGTTTTACCGGACGAGCCGGTCAGGGCGACGACGCGAGTCGGCACCTGCTGACGCACCCAGGCGGCTAACTCACCGAAAGCCTGCCGGGTATCGTTCACAATCACCTGCGGGAGATTGCAGGCCAGCGGACGACTCACCAGCAGCGCGCCGGCGCCCGCCGCTTTCGCCTGTTCGGCAAAATCATGGGCGTCGAAACGCTCCCCTTTCAGCGCCACAAACAGGCAGCCCGCCGTCACTTTACGGGTATCGGTGGTCACCTCGTCGATAGCGACATCGCTACCCTGCCGTTCGCCATGGGCGATCGCGGCAAGTTGACTTAACGTAAAGCGAATCATGCTACCGCTCCCAGCAGACGCGCGACGGTCACGCGGTCGGAATAATCCAGACGGCGGTTGCCGACGATCTGGTAATCTTCATGGCCTTTACCCGCCACCAGCACCACGTCGTTCTCTTTCGCCTGCATCACGGCGTTGGTCACCGCTTCCGCGCGGCCTTCCATCACCTTCGCCTGACCTGCATCGAGCATGCCGGCCAGAATATCGTTGATAATCGCCCGCGGCTCTTCGGTGCGCGGGTTATCGTCAGTAACGACCACGATGTCGGCAAATTCTTCCGCGATAGCGCCCATCAACGGACGTTTACCTTTGTCGCGGTCGCCGCCGCAGCCGAAGACGCACCACAGCTTGCCGCTGCAGTGCAGGCGTGCCGCCTGCAGCGCTTTTTCCAGCGCGTCAGGCGTATGGGCATAATCTACCACCACGGCAGGTTTACCCGGCGCGCTGAACACTTCCATACGGCCGCACACCGGCTGTAAACGCGCTGCGGTCTTCAGCAGATCGGCCAGCGGATAGCCCAGCGCCAGCAGCGTGGCCAGCGCCAGCAGCAGGTTGCTGACGTTAAATGCGCCCATCAGGCGGCTTTCGATTTCGCCCTTGCCCCAGCTGGAGTCAAACTGGATGGTCGCCCCGCTGTCGTGATAGTTCACCGCGGTGGCCTTTAGCCAGCGGCCGTGGCAATTCGGGTTGATATGATCTTCCATCGATACCGCCACCGCGTCCGGCAGTTTTGCCAGCCAGCGACGACCGACTTCATCGTCAGCATTGACGATGGCCTGACCGCAATGATGGGTGGAGTACAGCAGCCATTTCGCCGCTTCGTAGTGCTCCATGTCGCCATGGTAGTCGAGATGATCGCGGCTGAGATTGGTAAACACCGAGGCGGCAAACTGCAGGGCCGCTACGCGGTGCTGTACCAGACCGTGGGAGGAGACTTCCATCGCGCCGAAGGTAGCCCCCTGCCCGACCAGACTGGAGAGCACATGTTGAACGTCCACCGCGGAACCGGTGGTGTTTTCAGTTGGAACGACTTTATCCAGCAGACCGTTACCGACGGTCCCCATCACCGCGCTGGTTTCGCCGAGCAGCTTTGCCCACTGCGCCAGCAGCTGAGTGGTGGTGGTTTTCCCGTTGGTGCCGGTGACGCCCACCAGACGCAGCTGCTGCGACGGCTGATGATAAAAACGCCCGGCCAGCGCCGATAAGCGTTCGTTAAGCTGGCTCAGGTAGATAACCGGCACGCCGTGCATTTCACGGATCTCACCGTCTTTAGCTTCGCCCTGCGCTTCAGCAATAATGGCAGCCACACCTTGCGCTATCGCCTGCGGGATATAACGACGCCCGTCCGCCTGATGACCCTGTACCGCGATAAAGAGATCGCCGGAAGCAGCCACCCGGCTGTCCAGCGTCATCTCTCGCAGAATGCGCTCCGGTGCGTTTGGCACCCATGGAGCGAGTAGGTCGCGCAAATTACGATCTGCCACCTGTTCCCTCGCCTTGATTAATTACAAATTCACTTTTTTCGCCCGTTGCCAGCGCATCCGGCTCGATGTTCATGGTGCGCAATACGCCGCCCATGATGGCACCGAAGACCGGCGCGGAAACGGCGCCACCGTAGTATTTACCTGCCTGCGGGTCGTTGATCACCACCACCAGCGCGAAGCGCGGATGGCTGGCGGGCGCAACGCCTGCGGTGTAAGCAATATATTTGTTGATATAGCGGCCATCCGGCCCCACTTTTTTCGCCGTACCGGTTTTAATCGCGATGCGATAGCCTTTGATCGCCGCTTTCACACCGCCGCCGCCGGGCAGCGCCACGCTTTCCATCATATGAACGACGGTACGAACGAGTGATTCCGGGAAGACGCGCTCGCCCGGAACCGGAGGATCAACCTTGGTAATCGACAACGGGCGATAGATGCCATAGCTGCCAATCGTTGCGTAGACACGCGCTAACTGTAACGGGGTTACCATTAGCCCATAGCCGAAAGAAAAGGTGGCCCTCTCTATGTCAGACCACCGTTGTTTTTGAGGATATAAGCCACTGCGTTCTCCGACCAACCCCAAATTGGTCGCCTTTCCAAGCCCAAAACGTGAGTAAGTATCTACTAACGCTGAGGACGGCATCGCTAACGCCAGCTTAGAAACACCGACGTTACTCGACTTCTGTAGCACCCCGGTCAGGGTCAATTCGCTGTAGCGCGCCACATCTTTGATTTCGTGGCCGTTAATTCGATAAGGCACGGTATTGAGCACGGTATTTTCGTTGACGATACCGCGCTGCAGCGCCGTCATGACCACCATCGGTTTCACCGTCGAACCCGGCTCAAACACGTCGGTAATCGCACGGTTACGCATGGTGTCTTTTGCCGTACCGGCGAAGTTGTTCGGGTTATAGGATGGGCTGTTGGCCATCGCCAGCACTTCACCGGTGTTAACATCCACTAACACGGCGCTGCCCGACTCGGCTTTGTTAAAGGCCACGGCGTTGTTCAGCTCGCGATAGACCAGCGCCTGCAGGCGTTCGTCGATACTCAGCGCCAGGTTGTGCGCTGCCTGGCTATCGGTAGAAGAGATGTCTTCAATTACCCGGCCATAGCGGTCTTTACGTACGATACGCTCGCCCGGCTGGCCGGTAAGCCATTTATCAAAGCTTTTCTCAACCCCTTCAATCCCCTGGCTATCGACGTTGGTAAAGCCGATGAGGTGAGCGGTTACTTCCCCGGAAGGGTAGTACCGACGGGATTCTTCGCGCAGATGAATGCCCGGCAGCTTCAGCTTCTTGATGTAATCGGCCATGTCAGGGTTAACCTGACGCGCCAGATAGATAAACCGCATCCGCGGATTGGTATTGATGCGCGTCGCCAGCTGATCCAGCGGCATATTGAGGGCATCCGCCAGCGCCTTCCAGCGCGTATCCAGGGTAACCCCGCCGGCGTCATGGAGCTCTTTCGGGTCGGCCCAGATAGCCTTCACCGGCACGCTGACCGCCAGCGGACGTCCGGAGCGATCGGTAATCATCCCGCGCGCGGTGGACACTTCCTGTACGCGCAGAGAACGCATATCGCCCTGGCGCACCAGCATATCGGGGCTGATCACCTGTAGCCAGGCGACGCGACCCAGCAGAAAAGCCAGCGCCAGCAGAATACAGCCGCACAGCAACGCAAAACGCCAACTGATAAAGTTGGCCTGTTCTTCCTGACGTTTTGCTTTAGGCGTTTTTGGCGCTGCTTTCATCCGTCGCAATAATCCTTATTTCTGTACAACGATATTTTCTTGTGATGGATCGACGTGTTGCATCTGTAACTTCTCGGTCGCGATCCGCTCAACCCGACTGTGATCGCCGAGCGCGTTCTCTTCGAGGATCAGGTTGCGCCACTCAATATCCAGGGCGTCGCGCTCCAGAACCAGCTGTTCACGCTGCGCGGTCAACAGGCGCGTGTGATGCGCAGTGGTGACCACGGTAATCGCCGTAATAATGATGCAAATGAACAGGCAGAGTGGCAGTTTCCCAAACCGCAGAAGGTCGTCCCCGATCACGCCAGGCAAAGCATGGCGCTCGTTGCTTCCAATCGACCCTTTAACCTTGCTTAAGGCCTCTGTCACTCTGCCGATCATGCGTTCGTCCTCTCTGCGATACGCAGCACTGAACTACGGGCGCGTGGATTCTCTGCCACCTCTTCTTCGCCCGGCATCAACTTGCCTAGTGCTCGCAACTCACGGCCGCCCAGTTTTTTGAGCTGCGCTTCGGTCATCGGTATTCCTGCCGGAACCTGCGGACCGCGGCTTTGCTCACGCATAAAGCGCTTCACAATGCGGTCTTCCAGCGAATGAAAACTAATGATCGACAGCCGCCCGCCCGGGGCCAGCACGCTGAGCGAGCTTTTTAGCGCCTGCTCTATCTCCTCCAGTTCACTGTTTACCCATATGCGCACCGCCTGGAAGGTACGGGTCGCGGGATGTTTGTGCTTATCTTTTACCGGCATCGCCGCGGCGATGACTTCCGCCAGCTCTTTGGTGCGGGTCATCGGCTGAATGCGATTACGTTCGACGATCGCGCGGGCGATACGTTTGCCGAAACGCTCTTCGCCAAAGGTTTTAATCACCCAGGCGATATCGTCTTCTTCAGCCGTCTGCAGCCATTCGGCCGCGGACTGACCGCGCGTCGGATCCATGCGCATATCCAGCGGCCCGTCACGCATAAAGGAAAAGCCGCGTTCCGCATCGTCAAGCTGCGGGGAAGAGACGCCGAGATCGAGCAGAATGCCGTCGATCTTACCGGTAAGATTGCGCTCGCCGACGTACTCAGCGAGTTGTGAAAAGGGACCATGTACGATGGAAAAGCGGGGGTCATCGATGGTTTGCGCGACGGCAATCGCCTGCGGGTCGCGATCGATGGCCAGCAAGCGTCCTTCCGCACCCAGCCGGGAGAGGATCAGGCGCGAGTGACCACCGCGGCCAAAAGTACCATCAATATAGATACCGTCTGGACGAATATTGAGGCCGTTGACGGCTTCATCCAGAAGTACCGTAGTATGTTTATAATTTTCCATCATTTTTATAAGGACAAATCCTGCAGGCGCTCCGACAGTTCACCGGTCGCGGACTGCTCAGCGTCGATATCTTCCTTGACCCGTTGATACCAGGTCGTTTCATCCCACAGTTCAAATTTATTAAACTGCCCGACCAGCATCACTTCTTTTGTCAGCCCGGCATGCTGCCGTAACACCGGCGCAATCAGCAAGCGGCCGGCATTATCCATCTGACATTCGCTGGCATGACCCAAAAGCAAACGCTGTACGCGCCGCTCAACGGGATTCATGCTCGATAAACGCGACAATTTCTGCTCGATGACTTCCCATTCAGGCAATGGATAAAGCAGCAGGCACGGGTGATGGATGTCAATGGTGCATACCAATTGACCGGCAGCGTCCTCGATCAGCCCTTCACGATAGCGCGTTGGCACGGCCAGACGGCCTTTGCTGTCGAGATTGACTAACGTTGCTCCACGGAACATGCCAGCCTCACCCCTTTTCGCCACTTTACCCCACAAATTCCCACCAGAAGGAGTTTACGGAGCGGAGGAAAAGCTTGTCAAGCCAGCACGGATGCCAACGGAGCTCAAAAACCCATTATTTACAGCCGACATTAGCCCTGATGAAAAAATCATCAACAGGCGAGGCAAATTAACGTTATGAATACGTGTAAGAAAATAACCAACAAACTCGTAACAGTTATAAACAACAGAATATCTTCGGCGGGAAAATATAAAGTGTCAGTTTGCGACGCGAGCGGCATTTTAGGCCATTATGCCGGCCGTTAACAGTACCTGTTGCTGGCAGAGGGACTGGCCAGGCGCGGGATATGACGGGGAAGAAAGCGTGGCGCGTACAAAATGAGTGTTAATTCAGCAATTAACCTGATGAATGTAACAAAATAATACAATTAAAGTCCGCGCAGTCATTTTTTGTACCCCATTTGGAGTCACAAAACGATGGTCAGTGAATAAAATAAAATAACGAGTAAAGAAGTTTAGGGATTTGTCTGAAATATATTCAGTTTTGCATTTTGCACGTCAATTGCCTGATTTATCGCCAGCGGCCTGCTTACGGTCAGGCCTGCCAGGTTTATACCTGGGCGCTGGCGATATGGCGCCCTTAGCGGCGATTCAGGCTACCGCGACGATAGAGATTACGGCGAATACGGCTAAGACCCGGCTTCGGCTTGCGAGGTTCGTCGAGGCTGGCGAGGACGATCTCCAGCACCCGCTCAGCGACATCGCGATGACGCTGGGCCACGGCCAGTACCGGACACTGCAGAAAATCGAGCAGCTCATTATCACCGAAGGTGGCGATCGCCAGCTCGGAGGGCAGTTTACCCTCGCGACGCAAGGTCACATCCATTACGCCCTGCAGCAGCGGGAAAGAGGTGGTAAACAGCGCCTGTGGCATCGGATGGGTTTCAAGCCATTTCTCAAACAGCTGGGCCGCCGCTTCGCGCTCATAGCTGTTGGCATAGAGATAATGCACCTCACGCGGATCGTCCTGCCAGGCTTTACGGAAGCCCTGTTCGCGCAGGAAGCTCACCGACAGCTCCGGCAGCGCGCCGAGATAGAGCACCGTTTCGCCAGGAAACGTCCGCAGCTCAGCTGCGAGCATCTCGGCGTCATCCTGGTCAGCGCCAACCACGCTGGTGAAGTGCTCGCGATCGAGGGCGCGGTCGAGGGCGACAATCGGAAACGGGTCGTTAGCCCAGCGCTGATAAAAAGGATGCTCCGGCGGCAGCGAAGTAGAGACAATGATAGCGTCCACCTGGCGCTGCAGCAGATGCTCGATGCAGCGCATCTCGTTATCGGGCTGATCCTCTGAGCAGGCAATCAGCAGCTGATAGCCGCGCTGACGCGCCTGACGTTCGAGATAATTTGCAATCCGGGTATAGCTGGTGTTTTCCAGATCCGGGATCACCAGACCGATAGAACGTGTGCGTCCTGCACGCAGGCCAGCAGCGACCGCATTTGGGTGATAGTTGTGCTCTCGCACCACAGCCATCACTTTTTCGACCGTTTTATCGCTTACGCGGTACTGCTTCGCTTTGCCATTAATCACATAGCTCGCGGTGGTTCTTGAAACACCGGCCAGCCGGGCGATTTCATCCAGTTTCACAATTGCCCCTTGGGTAAGAAGTGCCAAACATAACCATTATTCAGGTATGGAATCCTTTTTATAACATCTAAGCGCAGAATAGTTAGCGCAGCAACCGCTTTCGCTTACAGTTCCTACTGATTTCGCAAAAAAAAAGCCCGACAGTCTCTGCCGGGCTATTTTTACAGCAGTTCCCGATCCTTAGCGCATGATTTTATCACCGCGAGACAGGCCGACCACGCCGGAGCGAGCCACTTCCACAATCCGAGCGACATCGCGCAGCGAGGCCAGAAATGCATCCAGCTTATCGCTGGTGCCGGCGAGCTGGACGGTATAGATAGAAGGCGTCACGTCGATAATCTGTCCGCGGAAGATTTCGGTGTTGCGCTTCACTTCTTCACGGCCATAGCCGCTAGCCTGAACCTTCACCAGCATAATTTCGCGTTCAACATGAGCCCCCTGCCCCAGCTCGCTGACCCGCAGGACATCCACCAGCTTGTGCAGTTGCTTTTCAATCTGCTCAATCGCTTTTTCATCGCCCACGGTCTGAATGGTCATTCTGGAGAGAGTGGGATCGTCCGTCGGCGCGACAGTCAGGCTTTCTATATTATAGCCACGCTGGGAAAAGAGGCCGATAACGCGGGACAATGCGCCCGATTCGTTTTCCAGTAATACCGATAATATCCGGCGCATAATCAGGTCCTCTCCGTTTTGCTCAACCACATTTCATCCATGCCGCCGCCGCGGATCTGCATGGGGTACACATGCTCACTGCCGTCGACGGTCACATCGACAAACACCAGCCGACGCTGGCGCACCTGCTCCAGAGCTTCAGCAAGCTTCGTCTCCAGCTCCTGCGGCTCGCTGATGCGGATCCCGACGTGGCCATAGGCTTCCGCCAGACGGACAAAGTCCGGTAGCGATTCCATATAGGACTGCGAGTGACGCCCGGAATAGAGCATATCCTGCCACTGCTTCACCATCCCGAGATAGCGGTTGTTGAGGTTAAGCACCAGGACCGGCAGCTCATACTGCAGCGCAGTGGAGAGTTCCTGAATGTTCATCTGGATACTGCCGTCACCGGTCACGCAGACCACCATTTCGTCCGGCAGAGCCATTTTGACCCCCAGCGCAGCCGGTAGGCCAAAGCCCATGGTGCCGAGACCACCGGAGTTAATCCAGCGCCGCGGTTTATCGAAGGGGTAATACAGGGCGGCGAACATCTGATGCTGACCCACATCGGAAGTGACGTAGGCATCGCCCTGGGTCAGCCGCCAGATAGTTTCAATTACCGCCTGCGGTTTGATTTTATCGCTCTGGTCGTCGTAGCGCAGACAATGACGGGCACGCCACTGCTCGATCTGTTGCCACCAGTCGCGAATGTCGTCCAGCGGCTGCTGCGCTTCCTCCTGCTCCAGCAGCTCCAGCATCTGCTCCAGCACCAGCCGGGCATCGCCGACGATCGGCACATCTGCCGGCACGGTTTTCGAGATTGAAGTCGGATCGATATCAATATGCAGTACCGTCGCGTTCGGACAATACTTGGCCAGGTTATTGGTGGTCCGGTCGTCAAAGCGAACGCCGACGGCAAAAATCACGTCCGAGTGGTGCATGGTCATGTTGGCTTCATAGGTGCCGTGCATCCCCAGCATCCCCAGCGCCTGCGAGTGTGTCGCCGGGAAAGCGCCAAGTCCCATCAAGGATGAGGCCACCGGCAGCTTCAGTTTTTCCACCAGCTCGCGCAGCTGAGGTTCGCAATGCGCATTGATCGCCCCGCCGCCGACGTAGACGACCGGCTTACTTGCGGCCACCAGAGTCTGTAGCGCGCGTTTAATCTGCCCTTTATGGCCACTGGTGGTTGGGTTATACGAGCGCATGCTCACTGCGTCCGGCCAGACGTAAGGCAGCTTCTTCGCCGGATTGAGAATATCCTTCGGCAGATCGACCACTACCGGACCGGGGCGACCGCTGGCCGCCAGCCAGAAGGCTTTCTTCAGCACGCCGGGAATATCTTCGGTCTGCTTCACCAGGAAACTGTGCTTCACCACCGGACGGGAAATCCCCACCATGTCGCACTCCTGGAAGGCATCGTAGCCGATAAGCGAGGTGGCTACCTGCCCCGAGAGGATCACCAACGGAATAGAGTCCATATAGGCTGTCGCAATGCCAGTGATGGCGTTCGTCGCCCCAGGCCCAGAGGTCACCAGCACCACGCCGACCTCCCCGGTCGCCCGCGCCAGGCCATCCGCCATATGCACCGCCGCCTGCTCGTGACGAACCAGCACATGATCGATACCGCCAAGGGTATGTAACGCATCATAGATATCGAGGACTGCGCCTCCGGGATAGCCGAATACTTGCTTGACGCCCTGATCGACAAGCGATTGGACGACCATCTCGGCTCCTGACAACATCTCCATGGTTTGCCTCCAGGCTTATTGTTTTACGACAGCGGAACTCAATTTCCGCGCGCTCGCACGATGCGAAGGAGTGGTCCTCCGCATTGAGGTGAATGTACTGCATGCCACTACCATAACTGCTCGCTAGCAGGCAGGCAATTCGCCGCAGCTGAGGCCTTATTTCTTGAATAAGAAGAAAAGAAAGCGGTGAGGGGAAAATATGGTGAATTGCTTCAGAGATAAGAAAAGAGAATGTTAAATACTCGGCGAAAAAGGGTGATAACAGGAATAGATCCATTTTTCACGAACACAACGAACTCCTCGCGCAAGGTAAACAGAATAAAATTCTGCTTTATTTGATTTATGTCATATAAAAAAAGGAGCCGAAGCTCCTTTGCTATCTATCGTCGTCGGGTCAGCGCTTGCAAATGTCCACCAGCAGCTCTTCCATCCACTGGTGGCCTTTATCACGACCAGCGGCTTCGTGCCAGGAGAGATAGCAGGTCCGACTGTTGACCTTCAACGGCAAAGGTAATATTTGCAGGGCAAGCTTGTCAGCAAATTCATCTGCCAGCCAGCGCGGGGCAATGGCCACCATCTGGGTTTGCGATACTACGTTTAATACGCTGACCATCGCATTACCCTGATAGGCGATACGCGCTTGTTTATCGGCCGTGTCATACCACGGCAAACTAAATGAGGCATACCGGTCGAGAGCAACGGCGGCATGCTCCTCGCGATAAATATCCGCCTCCATCATCGGCCCGGAAATACGCGGATGGTTGCGACTGGCGACCAGGACCATTTCGTCTTTAAATAACGGAACGCAGGCAAACTCAGGGCGACGGAACTCTTCATAACCGATTACGAATTCTGTTTCCTGATAACGTAGCTGATGTTCCGTATTTTGATTCAGCGCAGACTTAAAGACTAAATGAATATTGGGTGCTATCTCTGCAACTTTATTAAAAATAACCGACGTCAGGATGTTATCCAGCGGGCTGCAGACGCACAGATGGAACACGCGCTCACTGCTCAGTGGTTCAAAACCGGAGCCTGGCAATTCGTTTTGGACCAGCTGCAGCGCCTGGCGTACCGAGCCAAACAGCTGATAGGCGCGCGCCGTCGGCTGAATACCGCGGCCATAGCGCACAAAAAGCTCATCATTAAACATCACTTTCAGTCGTGAAACCGCATTGCTCACCGCGGGTTGTGACATGCCGAGCGTATGGGCGGCACGAGTAATATTCTGCTCTTGCATAACCGCATCAAAAACGGTAAGCAGATTGAGATCAACCATCCGTAGTTGAGGTTTAACGACTTCCTGTCCGGGGGCTGATTTATATTCTGGAGTTTCAATTAACATATCTAATTCCGCCGTCACGATGAATTCCCTTCACTAAACCGCTATAATTAGCGCCGAAAATATCATTTACCATGCAAATGACATTTACAAAATAGCAAAAGAAATTTTTAGGAATATATCAAGGCTATGAGTGGCAGTGAAGAAACGGTCCTGATCAAAAAATTGAGCCGCTCAAACCATACTGATTACTTAATGATGATAAGTGTAACCATAATCCATAAAAATAAAAACAGCACCACGAGTTAACTGTAACTTAAGCAATAATAAAGTATTTTATTTTTCCCTCCATAAAATTAACAAACCTTTATCATTGAAAAATAATCCGCTAGCGTTCGAATACATTCACAGGAAAAATAAATTTAATATTTTCATCCAGATACCGTTTTTTGTCCCTTCATTGGCGACACCTCTTCGACGATGCCTTGAATGCAAAGCACTTTTTCAAATGAAACAAATGGGGATAAACCGCCTTCGGTCCAAAATAGGATCTTCGGCAAAATGGGGCTTACATCAGCACATTTTGCTAATTCATTTAGTCAGCCCAAAACGCTTTTTCCATGCCAGGGGTTGACTTTAAAACGGCTATCCAGTAACTCTAAAAGCATAACGATTTCATCTGGAGTTTGACGCAATGATTCGCACCGCTCGTATCACCAGCCTACTACTACTAAACGCATGCCATTTGCGCGGTAGGCTGTTGGGCGACGTTCAGCGTTAAGTCATCTTCCAGCAAGACTATAAAACCCGCGCCTTGGCGCGGGTTTTTTTATGCTCGTCAACAAGGCGCCAGGACACAGACTAAGGATCCAAACCATGAGCCAGCAAGTCATTATTTTCGATACGACCTTACGTGATGGCGAACAAGCGTTACAGGCAAGCCTGAGTGTCAAAGAGAAGCTGCAGATCGCACTGGCCCTTGAGCGAATGGGGGTCGACGTAATGGAAGTCGGTTTCCCGGTATCCTCGCCGGGCGATTTTGAATCGGTGCAAACCATCGCGCGCACCATTAAAAACAGCCGCGTGTGCGCCCTGGCGCGCTGCGTTGAGAAAGATATCGACGTGGCGGCGGAATCGTTAAAAGTGGCCGAGGCTTTCCGTATTCATACCTTTATTGCCACCTCGCCGATGCATATCGCCACCAAACTGCGCAGTACGCTGGATGAGGTTATTGAGCGCGCGATCTATATGGTGAAGCGGGCACGCAACTACACTGACGACGTTGAGTTCTCCTGTGAAGACGCCGGCCGTACGCCGATTGCCGATCTGGCTCGCGTCGTGGAAGCGGCGATCAACGCCGGCGCCACCACCATTAATATCCCGGATACCGTCGGCTATACCATGCCGTTCGAATATGCCAACATCATCAGCGGCCTGTATGATCGCGTGCCGAATATCGACAAAGCAATTATTTCCGTCCACACCCATGATGATCTGGGCATCGCTGTCGGTAACGCCCTCGCCGCGGTCCACGCCGGTGCGCGCCAGGTAGAAGGTGCGATGAACGGTATCGGCGAACGCGCCGGCAACTGCGCGCTGGAAGAAGTGATCATGGCGATCAAAGTGCGCAAAGACATCATGAACGTGCACACCAACATTAATCATCATGAAATCTGGCGCACCAGCCAGACCGTCAGCCAGATCTGCAATATGCCGATCCCGGCGAACAAGGCCATCGTCGGCACCGGCGCCTTCGCCCACTCCTCCGGCATTCACCAGGACGGCGTGCTGAAGAACCGCGAAAACTACGAGATCATGACCCCGGAATCTATCGGCCTGAACCAGGTGCAACTGAACCTGACTTCCCGCTCCGGCCGCGCGGCGGTGAAACACCGGATGGAAGAGATGGGCTACCAGGAGAGCGATTACAACCTGGATCATCTGTACGACGCATTCCTGAAGCTGGCGGACAAAAAAGGCCAGGTCTTCGATTACGATCTGGAAGCGCTGGCCTTTATCAACAAGCAGCAGGAAGAGCCAGAGCATTTCCGCCTGGATTACTTCAACGTCCAATCCGGATCCAGCGATATCGCCACCGCCTCGATCAAACTGGTCTGCGGGGATGAGATCAAAACCGAAGCCGCCAACGGCAACGGTCCGGTCGATGCTATCTACCAGGCGATTAATCGCGTCACCGACTACAACATTGAATTAGTGAAGTATGGCTTAAGCGCGAAAGGCCACGGCAAAGACGCCCTGGGCCAGGTGGATATCGTCGTTGACTACAATGGCCGCCGCTTCCATGGCGTTGGTCTGGCAACGGATATCGTAGAGTCGTCAGCTAAAGCGATGGTTCACGTGCTGAACAACATCTGGCGCGCCGCCGAAGTCGAAAAAGAATTGCAACGCAAAGCTCAGAATAAAGAGAACAATAAGGAAACCGTGTAATGTCGAAGAATTACCATATTGCCGTTTTGCCGGGTGATGGCATTGGCCCGGAAGTGATGAACCAGGCGATGAAAGTACTGGAAGCCGTGCGCCAACGTTTTGCCATGCACATTACCACCAGCCAGTATGACGTTGGCGGGGCGGCCATCGACCGTCAGGGAACTCCCCTGCCGCAGGCGACCGTCGCCGGATGCGAGCAGGCGGATGCGATCCTGTTCGGCTCCGTCGGCGGTCCGAAATGGGAGCACCTGCCGCCGGTGGAACAACCAGAGCGTGGCGCGCTGCTGCCGCTGCGTAAACACTTTAAACTGTTCAGCAACCTGCGCCCGGCCAAACTGTATCAGGGGCTGGAAGAGTTCTGCCCGCTGCGCGCCGATATCGCTGCTAACGGCTTCGACATTCTCTGCGTACGCGAACTGACCGGCGGCATCTACTTCGGCCAGCCGAAAGGCCGCGAAGGCAGCGGTCAGCATGAGAAAGCCTTTGATACCGAGGTGTATCACCGCTTTGAGATCGAGCGTATCGCGCGCATCGCTTTTGAATCCGCCCGCAAGCGTCGTCACAAAGTGACTTCCATCGATAAGGCCAACGTTCTGCAGTCCTCCATCCTGTGGCGCGAAATCGTCAGCGAGATCGGCAAGGAGTATCCGGACGTTGAGCTGGCGCATATGTATATCGATAACGCCACCATGCAGCTGATTAAAGATCCGTCCCAGTTCGACGTGCTGCTGTGCTCCAACCTGTTTGGCGACATCCTCTCCGACGAGTGCGCGATGATCACCGGCTCGATGGGTATGCTGCCGTCCGCCAGCCTCAATGAACAAGGTTTTGGCCTGTACGAGCCGGCGGGCGGTTCCGCACCGGATATCGCCGGCAAAAATATCGCCAACCCGATCGCGCAGATCCTCTCCCTGGCTCTGCTGCTGCGCTACAGCCTCGATGCTGACGAAGCGGCGACCGCCATTGAAAACGCGATCAACCGCGCCTTAGAAGAAGGGGTTCGAACCGGCGACTTAGCGCGCGGCACGGCGGCGGTCAGCACTGATGAAATGGGCGATATTATTGCCCGCTATGTCGCAGAAGGGGTGTAATCATGGCGAAGACGTTATACGAAAAATTATTTGATGCGCACGTAGTGTATGAGGCGCAGAACGAAACCCCGCTGCTGTATATCGACCGCCATCTGGTGCACGAAGTCACCTCTCCGCAGGCGTTTGACGGTCTGCGCGCCCATGGCCGCCAGGTGCGCCAGCCGGGTAAAACCTTCGCTACCATGGATCATAACGTCTCGACGCAGACCAAAGACATTAACGCGTCCGGTGAGATGGCCCGCATTCAGATGCAGGAGCTGATTAAGAACTGTAAAGAGTTCGGCGTTGAACTGTACGACCTGAACCACCCGTATCAGGGCATCGTCCACGTCATGGGCCCGGAACAAGGGGTTACCCTGCCGGGGATGACGATCGTGTGCGGTGACTCCCATACCGCCACCCACGGCGCGTTCGGTGCGCTGGCGTTCGGTATCGGCACCTCCGAAGTGGAGCATGTGCTGGCGACCCAGACCCTGAAACAGGGCCGCGCGAAGACCATGAAAATCGAAGTCCAGGGCAAAGCGGCGCCGGGCATTACCGCCAAAGATATCGTGCTGGCCATCATTGGTAAAACCGGTAGCGCCGGCGGCACCGGCCATGTGGTTGAGTTCTGCGGCGAAGCGATCCGCGATCTGAGCATGGAAGGGCGTATGACCCTGTGCAACATGGCGATCGAGATGGGCGCCAAAGCGGGCCTGGTCGCGCCGGACGAAACCACCTTCAATTACGTACGCGGCCGTCTGCATGCGCCGAAAGGCAAAGATTTTGACGATGCCGTAGCGTACTGGAAAACCCTGAAAACCGACGACGGCGCGACGTTTGATACCGTGGTAACGCTGCAGGCGGCGGAAATTGCCCCGCAGGTGACCTGGGGCACCAACCCGGGCCAGGTGATCTCGGTGACGGATAACATCCCCGATCCAGCGTCGTTCAGCGATCCGGTGGAACGCGCCAGCGCCGAAAAAGCGCTGGACTATATGGGGCTGAAATCCGGGATCCCGCTGACGGAAGTCGCTATCGATAAAGTGTTTATCGGCTCCTGCACCAACTCGCGCATCGAAGATTTACGCGCCGCGGCGGAAATTGCTAAAGGGCGTAAAGTGGCGCCGGGCGTCCAGGCGCTGGTGGTGCCGGGTTCTGGTCCGGTGAAAGCGCAGGCGGAAGCGGAAGGTCTGGATAAGATCTTTATCGAAGCCGGCTTTGAGTGGCGCTTACCTGGTTGCTCTATGTGTCTGGCAATGAATAATGACCGCCTGAATCCGGGCGAACGCTGTGCCTCAACCAGCAACCGTAACTTTGAAGGCCGTCAGGGCCGCGGCGGACGCACGCACCTGGTGAGCCCGGCAATGGCCGCGGCGGCAGCCGTTACCGGCCATTTCGCCGATATCCGTAATCTGAAGTAAGGAGACCATCATGGCAGAGAAATTTACCCAACATACCGGCCTGGTGGTTCCGCTGGATGCTGCAAACGTCGATACCGACGCGATCATCCCTAAGCAATTTTTGCAGAAGGTCACCCGCACCGGCTTTGGCGCGCACCTGTTTAACGACTGGCGCTTTCTCGACGATAAAGGTCAACAGCCGAACCCGGAGTTCGTGCTGAATTTTCCTGAGTACCAGGGGGCATCGATACTGCTGGCGCGGGAAAACTTCGGCTGCGGCTCTTCGCGCGAGCACGCGCCGTGGGCGCTGACCGATTACGGCTTTAAGGTCGTTATCGCCCCGAGCTTTGCCGATATCTTTTACGGCAACAGCTTCAATAACCAGCTGCTGCCGGTGACCCTGAGCGACGAGCAGGTCGACGAGCTGTTCAAGCTGGTGCAGGCCAACCCGGGCATTACGTTTGAAGTGGATCTGGAAGCGCAAGTGGTTAAAGCCGGGGATAAAACCTACAGCTTTAAGATCGACGATTTCCGCCGCCACTGCATGCTCAACGGCCTGGATAGCATCGGCCTGACGCTGCAGCATGAAGCGGCGATCTCCGACTATGAACGCAAGCTGCCGGCGTTTATGAATTAACCTTTGGGCCCGGTCATTTGATCGGGCTTTTTAGTTTATTGCGGAGAAAATTGCGATCTCACGCACAAAAACCAATTTTAATTTGCTGATTGTCAGACCTTACCGCCACCCTGCCCTACCGCCTAAAGAAGAATTATTTCGCTTTCCTCCCCTTCTCCAGCACTGTTTATGTATTTTCCCTGCACTGCAAGTAAAAATAAGGCACGAGTATTTAATATAAAAATATAAGAATGTGAAGAAAGCGTTAATCTCATAGAGAACCCCTATGGCTATGCACAAAAAAAAGCATTATTTTTCGATTTTTCCCCTCGTTATCTTTTGCCACAGAGAAATATTAACTAAGGACACGCCTGGGCCCCGCATATCGGCCTCCCGGCCTCCTGTGGAGAGAAGAGATGAGCCACTATCCGCACCTTTTCAGTCCGTTGACCATCAACGGTATGACGTTAAAAAACCGCATTATTATGCCCCCTATGGGCACCAATATGGCCACGCTCAATGGCGAGGTGTCGCAGGAACAGCTGGAATACTACGAACTGCGGGCCAAAGGCGGCACCGGGCTTATCACCATCGAAAATATTTGTATTGATTTCCCCTTCGCCTCCAACGGCACCACCCAACTGCGCATCGATAACGATCAATATATTCCACGGCTGTTTAAATTAACCGAGACCCTGCATAAACATGGCGCCTGCGTATCCATTCAGTTAAATCATGCCGGCGCTTCCGCTTATGCCTACCGACTGGAAGGCCAGACGCCGCTCTCCTCTTCTACAACGCCGTCGAAGAAGCACGGTAATATTCCGCGTCCGATGACCCATGAGGAAATATATCATGCGGTAGAAAAATTTGGTGACGCCGCGGAGCGCGTTCGGCGCGCAGGTTTTGACTGCGTCGAAATTCATGCCGGTCACTCCTATTTAATTAGCCAGTTTTTATCGCCGCTGTTTAATAAGCGCACTGATGAATTTGGCGGCAGCGTCGAAAATCGCACTCGGATACTGAGTCTGATTGTCGATAAGGTTCGCGCCTGCGTGGGGCCGCGTTTTCCGGTCAGCCTGCGCATCAGCGCCGACGACTTCCTCAAAGGCGGCAATACCCTCGAAGATTCCCTGCGTATTCTTGAGCTCTGCCAGGAGAAGGTCGATATCATCAACGTCTCTGCGGCGCAGAACGATAACCTGAATCTGCAAATCGATCAGATGTCGCTGGAGGATGGCTGGAAGCGCTATCTCTCCCGCGCGGTGCGCGATAAATTCCATAAACCCACGGTCATCGCCGGCAATATTCGCACTCCACAGGTAGCCGAAGATATCCTCGCCAGCGGCGATGCCGATCTTATCGCCATTGGCCGCGGTCTGATTGCCGAGCCGGAGTGGGTGCAGAAAGTGCAAGGCGGAAAAGAGCGTCTGATGCGCAAATGTATCTCCTGCAACATCGGCTGCGCCGACCATCGCATCGCCCGCTCGCGCCCGCTGCGCTGTTCGATTAACCCGGATATTATTCACGGTGACGCCTATAAAATGCGGCGCGTGAATCGCGACACTAACGTGGTGGTCATCGGCGCCGGCACCGCCGGGATGGAAGCCGCCTGCACCGCGGCNNCCGCGGCGGAAGTTGGTTGCCATACCTGGCTGCTGGAAGCGAAAAACCACGTCGGCGGCCTCGCCAGCGAAATCTCCCGCCTGCCGGAGAAAAAACGCATCGCTGATTTCCCGCAGTTTATGAAAAATCGTATCGCCTCGCTGGACAACCTGATGCTGCAGATCGGCAAGCGGGCCGACGTGGCTTCAGTTTCCGCCCTGCGTCCGCATCTGATTGTCAACGCCACCGGCTCAACGCCGCTGCTGCCGCCCATTGAAGGCTTGCGGGAAAACATTGACGTCGAGAACGGCAAGATCTTTTCCATTACCGGCATGATCGACAATCTGGCGAAATTTACCGATATCAAGGGCAAACGCATCGCCGTAGTCGGCGCCGGCGCCGTTGGCCTTGACGTTATCGAATACTTTACCGCTCGCGGCGCACAGGCGGTGCTAATCGAGATGCAGGACGCCGCCGGTCGCGATCTCGACATCATTACCAAAAATGCCATGTTGACCATGCTCGACGAGCACCAGGTCGAACAGCACATGAATACCCAACTGATGGCGGTCGCTGCCGACCATTTCCAGGTGAAAAATACACAGCAAACCTTCGATATTCCCTTCGACTACGGCTTTGTCTGTCTGGGGATGCGCGCCAACCGGACGGGTCTCGACGAGATCGAGCGCTGGGCCAATGCCAATAACGTCAAAATCATGAACATCGGCGACAGCGTGATGGCGCGACGCATTATCGATGGCGTCCGCGAAGGCCGCAACGTACTGGATGCACTGGAAGACATGGGTGCGCTGGGCAGCCGCGAAGCACAACGAATTCCCTTTCTAACTTATTGAGGATTTTTGTCATGGCAGAACGTATTACTGGACACACTGAGCTGATTGGCCTGATCGCCACCCCGATTCGTCACAGCATGTCGCCCACCATGCACAACGAGGCTTTCGCCCATCTCGGGCTGGACTACGTCTATCTCGCTTTTGAAGTCGGTAACCAGGAGCTAAAAGACGTGGTGCAGGGCTTCCGGGCGATGAAGCTGCGCGGCTTTAACGTCTCTATGCCGAACAAAACCGAGATTTGCCAGTATCTCGATAAACTGTCGCCGGCGGCACAGCTGGTCGGGGCGGTCAATACCGTGGTCAACGACGACGGCGTACTGACCGGACATATCACCGATGGCACCGGCTACATGCGCGCCCTTAGCGAAGCCGGTATCGATATCATCGGCAAGAAGATGACCGTACTCGGCGCCGGCGGCGCGGCAACGGCGCTCTGCGTCCAGGCAGCACTGGATGGCGTGAAGGCGATCTCCATCTTTAACCGTCGCGATAAATTCTTCGCTAACGCAGAAGAAACCGTGGCCAAGATCCGCCACAACACCGACTGCGAGATCCATCTGTTCGATCTCGACGATCATGACAAGCTGCGCGCCGAAATTGACAGCAGCGTGATCCTGACCAATGCCACCGGGGTCGGCATGAAGCCGTTCGAAGGCCAGATGCTGCTACCTGACGACAGCTTCCTGCGTCCGGACCTGATCGTCTCCGACGTCGTCTACAACCCGTGCAAAACCCACCTGCTGGAAGTGGCCGAGAAAAAAGGCTGCCGCACGCTGAACGGCCTGGGGATGATGCTGTGGCAAGGCGCGCGCGCGTTCGAAATCTGGACGGGCAAACAGATGCCGGTTGATTACATCAAGAGCATTCTGTTCTAAGAGGCGAATGATGAAAAATAAATACATCCCTACTGCGGCAGGGCTGTATCTCAACTACCTGATCCACGGTATGGGGGTGCTGTTAATCACCCTCAACATGGCCCATCTTCAGGAACAGTGGGGAACAGACAAAGCCGGCGTATCGATCGTTATATCTTCGTTAGGTATTGGTAAGTTAGCGACCATCGTGACCGGATTTCTCTCGGATCGCTTCGGTCGCAAGCCCTTTATCTATCTTGGGATCCTGAGCTACCTGATCTTTTTCGTCGGCATCCTGCTGACCAAAAATATCTATCTGGCTTACGTGTTCGGCATTATGGCGGGCCTGGCGAACAGCTTCCTCGACTCCGGTACCTATCCGGCGCTGATGGAATCTTTCCCGCACTCTGCCAGCCGGGCCAACGTGCTGATCAAAGCCTTCGTCTCTGCAGGGCAGTTCCTGTTGCCGTTCATTATCAGCTTCCTGATATGGGCAAATCTGTGGTTCGGCTGGTCGTTCGTGATTGCGGCAGCGCTCTTTGTACTGAGCGGGATTTACCTGCTCAAAATGCCGTTCCCTGACAGCCAGGCGGCGAAAAAAGAGGAAGCCCCTACGGCACAGGCGGAAACAGCCGTCCGGCCACAGGCTAATAAGCTGGATATGGTGATCTTCACCCTGTACGGTTATATCGGCATGGCGACCTTCTATCTGGTCAGCCAATGGCTGGCGCAGTACGGCCAGTTCGTCGTCGGCCTGCCCTATGCCTCGGCGATTAAACTGCTTAGCATCTATACCGTCGGCTCGCTGGTCTGCGTCTTTGTAACTGCCGCCTTCGTCAAAGAGGTGTTTAGCTCGGCCATTGCGATGATTATTTATACTGGCCTGTCGATGATTTCGCTGCTGTTGGTGTGCCTGTTCCCGACGCCGATGATGGTGACCGGCTTTGCTTTTGTCATCGGCTTTGCCGCCGCTGGCGGAGTGCTGCAGCTGGGTGCGACAATCATGGCGATGAGCTTCCCGAATGGAAAAGGCAAAGCAACCGGCATCTTCTACACTGCCGGCAGTATCGCCAGCTTCACGATCCCGTTGATCACCGCAAAGCTTTCGCAGATCAGTATTGCCAGCATTATGTGGTTTGATTTTCTGATCGCCGTTATCGGCTTTGTGATCGCCCTGTACATCGGCTATCGTCAACTGCAGGCTCGGGCGGCGCAAAAAATGTCACGCACCGCAGTCACCGCCTGAAGTACAACGCGAAAAATAATGGATACCTACATGACAAATGCAGTAACCGTAAAGAACATCACCTTTCAGGAAGGGGAAACCCTCATTTGTGTACCGCTGATCGGTAAAACCCTGGATGAAATACTGGGTAACGCCCACGGCCTGGTCGATGCCGGCGCTGATATTATCGAATGGCGCGTTGACCACTTTACCCAGGTCAGAGAGATGGCCCAAGTGATGGCCGCGCTGGCGGAAATCCGTGGCGCGCTGAAAGCGCTTCCGCTGCTATTTACCTTCCGCAGTAAGAAAGAAGGTGGCGAAACCGAGCTCAGCGACGAAGCCTATTTTGCGCTCAACCGCGAGGCCGCACGCAGTGGACTGGTTGATGTTATCGATATCGAACTGTTCAATGATGAAGCGCAGATCCGCGCGCTGGTTGACGATGCGCATGCCGCGGGCGTCAAGGTGATCATGAGTAATCATGATTTCCATAAGACCCCCGCTCAGGAAGATATTATCTATCGCCTGCGCCGCATGCAGGATCTGGGGGCCGATCTGCCGAAGATCGCGGTGATGCCGCAGTCGCCGCAGGACGTACTCACCTTGCTCGCCGCCACGCTGACCATGAAAGAGAAGTATGCGACGCGTCCGCTGATCACCATGTCGATGGGCAAATCCGGTGGCGTTAGCCGGGTCACCGGGCGCTTGTTCGGTTCGGCGATGACCTTCGGTACCGTTGGTCAGGCCTCCGCGCCTGGGCAGATCGCCATCGCTAAGCTGCGTGAAGTGATGGATATTCTCTCCTGATATCCGGATGGCCCGGAGGTCACATCCGGGCCATCCGTTAACAGATCTTCTGGCTATCGTGGATAACCACATTTTTAAATGACTCCAGCGCCGGAGAGAGCCCCTTGTCTTTCATGGTCGCCAGATAGATATAGCGGGGGGGGATGGTGTTTTTAATCTTCAGGATATGGACGTTGTAATAGGAGAGCGCGGTGATGCGCGGCATAATCGCGATCCCGTAGTCAATACTCACCAGCCCGGCCATCGCCGTATCCTCATCCACATAGCAGGCGATCTCCGGCACCAGCTTTTGCTGCATAAATACATTATCGATAAACGGACGTAAGCCGCTATTTTCTGAAAAATAGATATACGGATAATGAATCGTCTCCACCAGATCGACTTCATGTTCATATAGCCGGGCCAGCGGATGATCCTTTGCCGTGACCACCACCAGTTCCTGCTGGATCACCGGAATAAAATCGATATCGGGTTCATCGGCAATATAAGAGCAGATCGCCAGATCGACTTTTCCGGCCTTCAGCTCCTGCAACAGCGTCAGCGATGTCCCTTGAGTAAAAGAAAAAGTCACATTGTGACATTCAGGTGAAAGAGAATATTTATTAATTAACTGTGGAACAACATACTCCCCCATCGTGTAAATAAAGGCGATGCGAATATTCTCTTTATTCTCAGCGCCATTTTTTTGCAATATCATGCGTCCGTTCTCCAGCGAGGCCAGCGCATCTTCAACATACGGCAAAAAACGCTTGCCGTTTTGGGTAATTTTTACGTTCCGCCCCTGTCTGGCGAATAGCGCGACCCCTAACTCCTTCTCCAGCTCCGATATCGCGTGGCTTAGCGAGGGCTGGGTGATGCACAGACTGGAGGCGGCTTCGGTGTAATGCTCAGTTTCAGACAGACGTTTAAAATAATAAAGTTGCTTTAGGTTCATTATTTTTACCCGTATAATATAAGAATAAATGCACTGACGCTAATATACCATGCAAGCCACCAATAATGCGCATGAACGGGTAAATATCGGCGTTACATCAAATATTATTTGACGAAGGGCATGAATGTGCCACAAGGCATTGCCATTCATAGATACTACCTATAGCTCCTGGAGATATTTTTGCATATTAGAATATATGCAAAAATATTTTAAACTTTAAAGGAACTCGCTATGAGTATGTCAAACTCTCAGGAAGTCCTCACTTCCACATCGGGGGCGAAAAAAAGAAGCCGCGTACGGATAGTTATTCTGCTGCTACTTTCCGTCGGAACGATGATCAATTATCTCGACCGTACCATCCTGGGTATTGTAGCGCCACAGTTAAGCAAAGAAATCCATATCGATCCGGCGATGATGGGTATCATCTTCTCCGCCTTCGCCTGGACTTATGCGCTGGCGCAGATCCCCGGCGGGATGTTTTTAGACCGCTTTGGCAACAAACTGACCTATGCCCTGTCAGTTTTCTTCTGGTCGCTGTTTACCCTGCTGCAAAGTTTCACCCTCGGCCTAAAATCCCTGCTGCTTCTGCGCCTGGGACTCGGCGTCAGCGAAGCGCCCTGCTTTCCGGCCAACAGCCGCATCGTCAGCACCTGGTTCCCTCAGCATGAGCGCGCGCGGGCAACGGCAACATATACAGTTGGTGAATATATAGGGCTGGCCGCTTTCTCGCCGCTGTTATTTTTAATTCTCGAACATCATGGCTGGAGAACGCTTTTTTTCCTCACCGGCGGATTAGGTATTTTATTTACTTTAGTGTGGTGGCGTTTTTATCATGAACCGCATGAATCGCGCACGGCTAATCAAGCGGAGCTGGAGTATATCGGCGCAAACAGCATTAACAATAAAATCCAGAACGTTCCATTTAACTGGCGTGACGCCAGACGCCTGCTGGGCTGTCGCCAGATCCTCGGCGCCAGCCTGGGTCAGTTCGCTGGCAACACCACACTGGTCTTTTTCCTGACGTGGTTTCCCAGCTACCTCGCCAACGAGCGCCATCTTCCATGGCTGCACGTCGGCTTCTTCGCCACCTGGCCCTTCCTTGCCGCCGCGATTGGCATCCTCTTCGGCGGCTGGATCTCCGACCGGTTGTTGAAACGAACCGGCTCCGTCAACATCAGTCGAAAGTTACCAATAATTTCCGGTTTATTGCTGTCCAGCTGTATTATCTCGGCGAATTGGGTAAGCGCCAATAGCACCGTAATTATTATCATGTCGGTGGCGTTTTTTGGCCAGGGGATGGTCGGTCTGGGCTGGACCTTAATTTCTGATATTGCCCCGGAAAATATGGCAGGCCTCACCGGCGGCATATTTAATTTCTGTGCCAATATGGCCTCGATTATCGCACCACTGATAATTGGTGTGATTATTTCCGCCACGGGTAATTTCTTTTACGCGCTGATCTACGTCGGCCTGACGGCGCTGATTGGGGTGATTGCCTACATTTTTATCATTGGCGACATTAAGCGTATCGAACTCAAGTAGGCCTGGTCGCCCCGGCGATGCCGGGGCGAGTAGTCAGATATCCTTCACCTTGCTGGTCAAAAACAGCGTCACCAGCGAAATGGCCGCGATCGTCCAGTAGACGCTGGAGTGACCATAGCTCTGGGACAGCGCCCCCTGCATCACGCCGGCAAGGATCACGCCGGTGGAAATACTGTTGGTGAACAGGGTGGTCGCCGCTCCCGCCCGTCCCGGCATTAAATCCTGGAACCACAGCATGCCTATCCCGGCGATAATGCCGATAAAGATGGCATTGAACAGCTGCAGAGCCAGCAGCGCCGTGCGACCATGAAACAGGATCAGTCCGGCATAAAACAGCACGCCGGCGGCCACCGCCGCCACCATCATTTTACGTTTGCCAAAGCGCTTTACGTAGTAGCCGGCGAGGATCATCGCCGGTATCTCCAGCCCGGCGGCAGTGCCCATCAGGATCCCGGCCAGGCTGTCGGGAAGCCCGAGATCGCTGCTGATCCACAGCGGCATATCAATGATGTACATGGTGTTGCAGGTCCACATCAGGGTGGAGGCGATAAACAGCATACGCACGTTCTTGTCCTGCCAGCCGCCGGCCTGCGCTAGCGCCGCCGCCTCCTCCGAGGGCTGTTCCACACGCGGAACCGAAGGCAGTTTGATGGCAATCAGAGCGAGGCTAATGACAAAAATGCCCGCCGCAATGGAGAACATGGTGGTGAAGCCATAGTTGAGCGCCAGCATAAAGGCCAGCGGCGGGCCAATCACCCAAGCCAGCGACAGCTGGGCGCGCATGACCGAGCTGAACATCACCACTTCCCGCGCCGAGCTGTCGGCGTACTCCCGCGCCAGCGCGAAGAGCTGCGGCATGGCCGCGTTGGCAATGGATGCCAGCATCACGCCGCAGGTGATCAGCGTCAGATAGTGGCGGTTGAAGGCAAACAGCAGCGCATTACCCACCGCCATCAGACAGCAGAACATAATCAACCGCCGCCGGTCGCCGCGGCTATCGGAGCGCTTGGCCAGCCACAGGCTAACCAGGATCCCGGCGATGGCGTTTACGGTATAGAACAGGCCCACCCAGAACGGTTGCGCCCCCACTTCGCGGCTGAGAAACAAACTCAACGTCGGCGCCTGCAACGCGCCCGCCACGCCCATCATAAAAGCAACCAGCATAAAGGCGGCATAGACGCCGTTAAGCCGTCGTCCCATCGTCATCAACCACAGCATGGAATGTCCTTAACACACGCGAAGAAAACGAAAAAAGCCAGCAGAGGCTTTCTGCTGGCGGGTGATTCTATACTCTATGGATTTCATGCTGCAGGACAAAACGGTTAACCATTTTGCGCCGCGCTCGCGCTGGCCCTGAAAAGGTGAGTCCCGTAGAGGCGAATCACGCAGCCCGAACATACGGCCCAGGAAGCATCGACAGCGCACCTGCAGTTTGAAAAACGACGAGTATAACACCAATACTCAGTCACACATGATGTCTGCAAGTCAATGATCAGAGGTCGTTGACGTCACTCCCCACTGCATCAGTTCCCCCAGAATTTCCTGCTGTCGTCCTGCCATCAGGCGGGCCAGCCAGGACGCTTCCTGCGTCGCAGAAAAGTAGCGTTGGTAGAACGATTTTGCGGTAGACCTCATCATATTCACCTCCTCGCTTCATCGGGATTCATTATTGGCTTAATATAGGAAGTAATAAATTGCTGAGTTTTGCGCAGGAGTTCCCCTTTTATGTCTTCCGGCCGTCTGCAACAACAGTTCATTCGCCTATGGCAGTGCTGCGACGGCAAGTCGCAGGAGACCACCCTTAACGAGCTGGCGGAAATGCTGAGCTGCTCGCGCCGCCATATGCGCACCCTGCTCAATATGATGGAGTCCCGCGGCTGGCTGACCTGGGAAGCGGAGGCAGGCCGCGGCAAGCGTTCGCGGCTAACCTTTCTCTATACCGGCCTCGCCCTGCAGCAGCAACGTGCCGAAGATCTCCTTGAGCAGGATCGCATCGATCAGCTGGTGCAGTTGGTCGGCGATAAGGCTGCCGTCCGCCAGATGCTGGTCTCGCATCTAGGCCGCAGCTTCCGCCAGGGGCGGCACATCCTGCGCGTGCTCTACTATCGTCCGATGAAGAATTTGCTGCCCGGTAGCGCGCTGCGGCGTTCGGAAACGCATATTGCCCGGCAAATATTCAGCGCCCTGACGCGGGTAAATGAGGAAAATGGGGAACTGGAAGCCGATATTGCCCACCACTGGCAGCAGCTGACCCCCACCCACTGGCGCTTTTTCCTCCGTCCCGGCATCCATTTTCACCATGGCCGTGAGCTGGAGATGGCGGATGTGATCGCCTCTCTGCAGCGCAGCAATGCCCTGCCGCTCTATTCACATATCGAACGCATCGAATCGCCCACCGCCTGGACCCTGGATATTCATCTGCGCCAGCCCGACCGCTGGCTGCCCTGGCTGCTGGGGCAGGTACCGGCGATGGTGCTGCCGCAGGAGTGGCAGACCATGAACCACTTTTCCTCCATGCCGGTCGGCACCGGCCCCTATGCCGTGGTGCGTAACAACCAGAATCAGCTCAAGATCCATGCCTTTGAGGACTATTTTGGCTACCGGGCGCTGATCGATGAGGTGAACGTCTGGGTGCTGCCGGAGATTAGCGAAGAGCCCAACGGCGGCCTGACGCTGCAGGGCAATACCGAAAGCGAAAAAGCGGTAGAGAGTCGCCTGGAAGAGGGCTGCTATTACCTGCTGTTCGACTCGCGAAGCCCGCTGGGGGCCAACGACGCGGTGCGCCGCTGGCTAAGCTATCTGTTTCAGCCCGCCAACCTGCTCTACCATGCGGGCGAACACTACCAGGGCAACTGGTTTCCCGCCTACGGCCTGCTGCCGCGCTGGCATCACGCCAGCAACCACGCCTGCGAGAAGCCGGCGGGGCTGGAGACAGTCACCCTTACCTACTACCGCGATCACGTCGAACATCGGGTGATCGGCGGGATCATGCGCGACCTGCTGACGGCGCATCAGGTAAAGCTGGAGATCCAGGAGCTGGAGTACGATGCCTGGCATCGCGGCGAGGTGGTCAGCGATATCTGGCTCAACAGCGTGAACTTCACCTTACCGATCGAATTTTCGCTCTTCGCCTATCTGTACGAAGTCCCGCTGATTCAGCGCTGCATTCCCATTGACTGGCAGGCAGACGCCTGCCGCTGGCGAGCAGGAGAGTTTAATCCGGCCACCTGGAGCCAGCGGCTGCTGGCCGGGCAACATATCGTGCCGCTGATCCACCACTGGCTGATGATTCAGGGTCAGCGCAGTATGCGCGGCGTGAGGATGAATACCCTCGGCTGGTTCGATTTTAAATCCGCATGGTTTGCGCCGCCGGAGCCGTAAGCGCTTTCCGTCATCTGACAAAATCATTACACTAAGGCCGTTCTCAACGGGGTGCTAATAAACATACGCAATATCATTCAAGTTGCATCAAGGCAGCAAGCGGGTGAATCCCCTGGAGCATAGATAACTATGTGACTGGGGTGA
>NZ_JAGRQY010000104.1:0-9361 GCF_018223905.1 Klebsiella sp. 28 | reverse complement strand
GTATTACTGACGGTGAGCTGGGGGCTTTATCTTCGCGCATGGAAAATATATCAGGTTAATATTATTATTATTGTCTCTTTTCTTTTGCTGAGATATTTGCCTTATCTTAATGTCTATGAAGTCACTCATTTTACCGACCGCTTTTCCGGGACCAGTTGGTCGCTCTATCCGCTAACCCCGCAAATAAAAGAGACGTGGTTTAACATTATCCTCTATCTGCAGATTGGCCCGCATCAGACGCAGATCCTCGGACTCTATATTTTTTTGTTATTGCTCAGCCCGCTGTTTCTGGGAATGCTGCAAAAGGGTCACGTCTACCCCTTACTGGGCGCCTCGCTGCTGATATACGGCTGCTGGCAACGCTGGCCGATACGGGTCACGCCCTG
The DNA here is from genome assembly GCF_018223905.1 of Klebsiella sp. 28. NCBI lineage: Bacteria > Pseudomonadati > Pseudomonadota > Gammaproteobacteria > Enterobacterales > Enterobacteriaceae > Klebsiella > Klebsiella sp. 28. The sequence goes on along the minus strand of NZ_JAGRQY010000104.1, from coordinate 8,975 downwards.
CGAATTTGAATTCGCCTTTCCCCTGCTGGCCTGGCAATTTATCTTTGTGCTGGGCATGTGCTGCGGCTGGTACAAAGCGGAACTGATCTCTTTCGCCCGCACGCCGCCCGGCAAAGTCGCCGTGGCGGCGCTGGTGTTCATCGCGCTTATCCTTGCGTTTGTCGCCCAGAACCATACCAATCCTTTTATGCCGCCCGCGCTGCTGATGCACGTAATCCCGCCGGCGGATTTTAACGCCTTTTACCATACCTGGGCGGCGAAAAACGGCCTCGGTCCGGTACGGATCCTCAATGATATCAGTCTGATGGTCACCATTTATCTGCTATTGACCTGGTGCTGGCGCCCCCTTAACCGGCTGGCAGGCTGGTTCCTGATCCCGCTCGGGCAGCGTTCGCTCTACACCTTTATTTTGCATGTTTACATCGTGCTCGCCGTAAGCCAGCTGGTTACCTTCGATCTGTGGCGCCAGGCGTGGATAGAGAACACCTTGATTCATGCCGCCGCGCTGGGCGTACTGTGGCTGATGGCCAAATACCGCGTCGCCGCACGCTGGATACCTAACTAAGGAAGGGCAAATGCGGGAGAAATATATGCTGGCCTGCGCGCTATGGTGCGCCATCGCAGGTGCGGAAGGCGCAGAGAAGAACGACGCACAACCGCTGCGTGATAAAAATGGTGAACCGGTGCAGGCCGGCGTGTTTACCAGCCGCTGGGGACGGCTTTTTTCCGGGAATGACAAGGTGTTTTCGGGAGCGCTGAGCTTTAGTTCGGGTTTAAAAGAGCAGTGGATGACCGTCCCCAACAGCTCAGACAGCGCAGAACAGAAGAAAAAATATAATCAGACTCTGAATCTTAGCCTGCAATACTCGCCCTACAGCTTCTGGTTCGCCAACGTGACATCCCGTTTACCGGTGACTGACACCAGCCGCTATACCGCCGATTTTCGCTATAGTTTTGGCTACGACGACTGGCATGCCAACACCTTCAGCCTGGTTTACAGTAACTATGGCGATAACCACTTCTGGACCTCGGGCAGCAAGCGTCACACCTATTTTGAGCAGGGGGCGATTACCCTGGCGTATAAATTTTCGCTGCCGAAGCCCATGGAGCATGCGCTGTTGATTAACAAAGGCGACGCCATTATCTGCCAGGCAGGCTACAGCTGGGTGCCGCGTTATTACGATCTGGCGAGTGACGATATCCGCAAAAACAAAAATGTGCTGCTTGGGGGGTGTGGATATACCTTTAAACAACATTTTTTTGTGCGCGCCACCGCGTTCTGGTATCCGGACAGTAGTCAGCAGCAGCCGTGGAATGGCGATTATAGTTACAGTTTTGGCTACGCGGGCTATACGCCGGGATCGTTCTCTGTGCAGTATGCCAACTATGCCGGTACCCGCTATCCGGGGCACGACAGCGGCAGCGGCAAGTTTCGTGAAGGTACGATCAGCCTTATCTGGTTCTTGCCGATTTAGGAGGCGCGATGTCGGCACAGCACGTCCTGATTGTTGAAGATTCGCTGGTTTATCGTCGGTTGCTAAGCCGGATGTTGACGCAGTGGGGCTATATCGTCAGTGAGGCGGAAAACGGCGTCGCCGCGCTGGCGATCCTGGAGAACCAGCCCGTCAGCCTGGTGATTAGCGACTGGGAAATGCCGGAGATGAATGGCCTGATGCTGTGCCGGGAAGTTCGCCGTCGCCAGTTTGGTCACTACGTTTATCTGATATTGCTCACCGCTCGCGAAGATCCGGGCGATTTAACGCAAGGGTTTGCGGCAGGGGCCGATGATTTTCTCAGTAAGCCGGTGGAGCAGAGTGAACTGCGGGCGCGACTGCACGCCGGGGCGCGGATCCTCTCCCTTGAAGCCGACCTCGCCGCGCGCAATACGCGGCTAAGTGAAGCGCTGCGGCAGATTGAACAGGATCTGGAGCTGGCGGCGCGCATTCAGCAATCGGTTCTCCCGGCTCATCAGCTGTGCTATCAGGGTTTTTTCTCCGACTGGATTTTCCTGCCGTCGGCCTGGGTATCGGGGGATATTTTTAATGTTTTCCCGCTGGGGGAGCATCTCGGATTTTACTGCGTGGATGTCTCCGGGCACGGCGTGGGGGCGGCGATGATGTCGCTTGCCGTCGCCCGCCAGTTTCTACATGGCAGGGCGGTTGAGCGTTTTCTTTTCTCTGCTGATAACCAGCCGGCATCACCTGCCGAGGTAGTGCAGATCCTGAATGGTCGTTTTTGTAGCGACGAGGCAGAGATTGTCAGCTATTTCACCCTGATCTATGGCGTCATCGACCTCACAACCGGTGAGGGGAAACTGTGTCAGGCCGGGCATCCCACGCCGTTTATCGTCACCGTGGATGGAGGTGTGCGCTCGGTCGGCAGCGGTGGGGCGCCGGTGGGGTTGATAAACCATCTCTCATGGGCAGATGTCAGTTTCTCGCTGGCGCCGGGAGAGCGGCTTTGCCTGTTCAGCGACGGTATCACCGAATGTGAAAACCGGAGCGGTGAACAGTTTGGCGAAGTCCGTTTACAAGCGTGGCTGCAGGACAGTGTGACGCAGCCGCTGCCCGCGCTGCTGCCGCGGTTTGCCCGGCACTTGATCCACTGGCGCAATGGCGACGCGCAGGAGATCCAGTCGATGGCCGATGATGTTTCACTCTTGATTATTGAACGTACAGGGGACAGTGATGAAAATTGAAACCGAACGGCAGGCCTCGGTGACGATCCTGACGCCGGCGGTGCGTCGGCTGGATGCTTCCGTCGCAGTAGCCTTTAAATCGGCAATCGCCCAGGAGATAGGCGAAGCGCCCGGCGATCTGATTGTTGATTTCAGCGAAATTGATTTTATCGACAGTAGCGGTCTGGGAACCCTGGTTTCTCTGATGAAGATGATGAACGGGAGAGGGGAGATGACGCTGTGCGCGCTGAATCCTGGCATCCGCAATATGTTCACGCTGACCCGTATGGATCGTATTTTCCGCATTTGCGAGGATCGCACCTCGGCACTTGCGCAGTTAAATGAGTGACGTGCCCGTGAATAGCAACATGATGTTTCCTGCCGAACTCACCTCGCTTTCACCGCTGGCGGAGTGGCTTGCCCAGCAAATGGCTTCGCTGCCTGTTGCGGACGAGTGGCGTTTCGCGCTCGATCTCGCCGCCTGTGAAACGGCAACGAATATTATTCGCTATGCGCTGCATGAGGATCGGGAAAGTCGTTTTGGTGTGGAATTTAGGGTCGCGGACCGACGGGTGACGCTGCGCTTTACCGACGCGGGGGAAACCTTTCCCGCCGAGCGCCTGGCGATGGCGCGTGGTGATGAGCATTTCGATGTCGATCCGTTAGCGGAAAACGGTAGAGGCTTGCGGCTTATTCTGCGTGCGGTGGACTTTTTTGACGTTGAAATGAATGCAGGGAAAAATATTACCACCCTGATGAAAGCGTTGCCTGATCCCGCTGTTAATTATTCAACCGACAAAAACGGAGGTTGAGAAAAAGACGTCATCCGCCTGGCGGATAACAGGCATGCTTTACCCGCGTATACTTATTGTTGTGCCTGCGCAGTAGGCTGCACGCCCAGGTGATGAGGACGGATGGTATCTAATGTCATCATGGCTGATTTGCAGAAAATGCATTTCGCACCAAAAGGGTTTTTTTCAGTGACGTCAAACTGGGACGTTCTGTACTGGGAGCCATGGCAGCATGGGCATCTAAAATGGATATGTTCGATCATAATGTAAACCTTGTATGGGTGATGTTCTGTTGAAAAGACAATGGTCGTTTCAGGAAAATTAACGCGGCTGATTTTAGTTGGTGGTAAGCCGGGTTTTGGGTCAGATGGCGGACATTTTAAGGAGCCGACAAGGATCTGACAGGGCCTGTTTACAGAAAAAGCAAACTACTAACGGGACTGCTCAAAGGAAGGTGGTATCAGGGATAACGCCTGGAGATGAGAACACGTACTCAGATAATAACTTTTTGTCTGGTAAATCGACTCAACGATTAACGCACGTGCCGTGAATAATAGCAAACGTTATTTTAGCCTTCCGGATGCCTGCTGCGCCAGGGGAGGCTTCATCAGCGCCGTCACCCAGTCGATAAATACCTGTACCCGGGCAGAGAGCTGCCGATTACTGGGATAGAGCAGGGAGAGCGGCAGCGGCGCAGGACGAAAATCGGCCAGCACTTCCGTTAACGCGCCCGACGCCAGATCGGCCTTAAGACGGGGCAAGGGGGCCTGATACAGGCCAAAGCCAAGCCTTGCCGCTTCGGCGCCGACGTCGGCATCGGAGGTCAGCAGCCGACAGGGCAAACTGACCTCGCTCTGACGGCCATCCTGGGTAAAGCTCAGCGGCAAGGTACGTTGCGTGCGCGATGAAACAAACCCGATCATCACGTGGCCCGTCAGTCCTTCAATCGTATGCGGGGTGCCGTACCGGGCGAGATAGGTCGGGCTGGCGCAGGTGATCTCCTGCAACCCGGCGAGCGGCCGGCAGATCATCTCGCTGTCGGGGAGATGGCCGCCGCGAATGACGCAGTCGACTCCCTCGCGAACCAGATCGACGTCACGCTCGCTTTCCCCGATCTGCAGCGTAATGTCCGGGTAGCGGGCGAGAAACTGTGGCAGCGCGGGCAGCAGCAGGGTCCGCGCCAGGTTGCCCGCCACGTCTACCCGAATGGTGCCGGAGATGCTCCCCCCGGCGCTGCGGTTGGCCTCCTCAAGGGCCGCCAGAATGGACACGCAGCGCTGATAATACAGCGAGCCTTCTGCCGTCGGCCGTACGTGCCGGGTGGTACGATGTAGCAGCCGCGCCCCGAGACTGACCTCCAACGCTTTAATAGCCGCGGTCGCTACTGGCCGGGAAACCCCCAGATCCGCGGCGGCGGCACTGAATGAGCCCCGTTCGACGATGCGCACAAACAAGGTCAGAGTATCCAGTTTATCCATGACATTGTTCCAGCTGGCAAAACTATCCTGTCGCCCAACGCGGTCTTATCGTCGGCATTCAGGGGCTTATAATCGCTCATGTTTTCAGCAGAGAGAAAAGGAGAAAACATGAACAATAGCGCAAAAATCGCCCTGGTGACAGGCGGCAGCCGCGGCCTGGGACGCGCGACCGTCGAAGCGCTGGCACAGCGCGGCGTAAATGTAGTACTGACCTACAAAACGCGTCTTGCCGAGGCGAACGAGGTGGTTACACGGGTTGAAGCACTGGGCGCCCGGGCGATCGCGTTGCCTTTCAGCGCTGGCGAAATCGACACCTTTGACGCATTTGTTAGCGCTTTTCAGGGCGCGCTGACGGAGCTGGACGCCGATAAATTTGATTATCTGGTCAATAATGCCGGCAACGCCAGCGGCATGGGATTTCTTAACGCCACGGAAGCGGAATTCGATGCGCTGTATCGCATCCACGTGAAGAGCGTTTTTTTCCTCAGTCAAAAACTATTGCCGCTGCTGGCCGATGGCGGGCGAATAGTGAATGTCTCGTCCGGCCTCACCCGCATCGTGATGGCGAACCGGGCGCCCTATGCGATCATGAAATCCGCGGTGGAAACCCTGACTCGCTATATGGCGTTTGAGCTGGGCAGTCGCGGGATCACGGTGAACTGCGTGGCGCCCGGCGCCATCGCCACCGATTTCAGCGGCGGGGTGGTGCGGGATAACCCGCAGGTCGCTCAGGCGGTAGCGAACATGACGGCGCTGGGCCGACCTGGCCTGCCAGAGGATATCGGGCCGATGATCGCCTCGCTGTTATCCGATGATCATCGCTGGGTGAATGCCCAGCGCATTGAGGTTTCCGGGGGAATGCGCATCTGAGCGAAGAAAACCGGGGCTGTTTTCATCCGTAGTCAATCGATATGTCAGTGGATGCCGATATAGCGCGACGCTGTGGAGAGATAAGGAAATAATGATCTGCCGCGTTGCTCGTTAAATATTAGTGATTGACCTTATTGCCTGAATGCGCAAGATTATTGTTGAATAAACAGTCAATATGCTAAATATATTTAATGCACGTATGAAAGGATTTAAGATATGGATTTTGAAAATGAACTGACCAGTAAGATCCTTGATCCCATTCACGGCACTATTCGTTTGACGACACTCGAGATTGCCTTTATCAATCACCCCCTGTTCCAGCGCTTACGCAACATTAAACAGAACTCTTTTTTATATAAGGTGTTTCCCTCTGCGGTGCACAGCCGCTTCGAACACTCTCTCGGGGTGCTGCATTTATCAAGTGAAATACTCAATAATTTACGCCTGAATGCGATACGGTATCAAAAGAAATATGATGATGGCCATGTGTTTGGTCATATCGATCAGATACCAAAACACAACATTCAGGAGTTGAGACTCGCTGCCCTGATGCATGACATCGGGCATGGGCCTGTATCCCACCAGTTTGAGAGTTTTATGCCTGGTAAGCACGAATTCTCCGATGTTCTCCCCACAGCCTACCATTCGATCATTGATGTATTAAGCAAGCCAGAACAGAAAGTTGAACATGAACAGCTTTCGCTGTTGTTCAGCCTGATGATTTATCATGATCTGAGAAAACAAGGTAAGGTCGATGACGAAATAAATATCGAAAATGTGTTAAAAATCATCGAAAAAAGATACGGTGACCAACAGATCATTGAGGAAATTAATGGAAAGGCAACAGATATCCTGCCGTTAATGACCTCGATCATCTCTTCCTGTCCGATCGATGCCGACCGGATGGATTACTTGCTCAGAGATGGCTATTTCTCCGGCGTCAAGTGTGGTATCTACGATTACAATCGCTTGTTTATGTCAATTGTCCCGGTCGAGGAACAGGGAAAATTGTACCTTGCTTACAAAGAGAGTGGGATTGATTCGATCGCTGAGTTTATTGGGGCGCGCTCCAGCCTTTTCTCGCAGGTGTATTACCATAAAACAAACCGCGCCTTTGCGACGATGTTGAGCACATTATGTGAGATTATGCAAAGCAAGGATCCACAAAATGTCATTATCGCTGACGTTACCGACCGTATCGTTGACCATAGCGATGAAAGCTTCATCGACGCGCTGAAGGAGTTTTATTTGGCGTGCAGTGATGATTATTTTTTGAATGACAAGGTGGGTGAATGGATAGATATCAGCGATACCGAGGCGGTTAATAAAAAAATACTTGATGACATTATTAACCGACACCCATGGTCGAAGGTCTATGAGGCCAAACACTCTGTGTATAAAGCTAACATCGCTGACAAGGAAAATAAGGCGTGGAAGAGTCAACTCACCGGGTTATTGACTTCTGTATTACAGCCTCATTTCAAACCACATGAATTTGCCGTTGATATTGTCTCCGACTGCGCCTTTAAAGACCTGGATAAAACCGAAGTTAAGCTTTTGGTGAAAGATCTTAAGAACCGCTACGAAATAAAACCGTTAATTGAATGTGGTGATAAGTTAAATCAGTATCAAATCATCAAATATTGCATTCGGGTATTTGTTGACCGCGATATCAAAGAACGCGTAACTCCTGAAATAATCTATAAAATCAATGAAATAGTGGTCAAGCAGATCGCGTTGCTGAATTGATGATGCCCGTCAGGGCAGCGATAAATCTTTCAGGGGCTGGTTTTTTAACCGTCCCCTGAAGATAAGCGGTAAATCGTGGCGCATCCCCGCCATCGGTATAACTTACAACAGCGCGTTTACCCGAGACTAAACACCGCGCTGAGGCATAGATTCCCGCAGGGGAGCGGGTGGCTCAACAAAAACGCCGGCTCAGTATGGTTATTCCGCCAGCAGGGCGGCGAATTTCGCCAGCCACTGTGGATGAGCCGGCCAGGCGGGGGCGGTAACCAGGTTACCGTCCACATGCGCCTGGTCGATACCAATATCCGCATAGTGCCCGCCGCTCAAACGCACTTCCGGGGCGCAGGCGGGATAGGCGCTGCAGGTGCGGCCCTGCAGAATACCGGCGGCGGCCAGCAGCTGCGGGCCGTGGCAGACGGCGGCGATAGGTTTACGCGCGGCGTCGAATGCCTGTACCAGTTTAATAACCTCCTCGTTCAGGCGCAGATACTCCGGCGCCCGGCCGCCGGGGATCACTAGCGCATCGTAGTTCTCGGCCTTTACTGCGGCGAAGTCAGCGTTCAGCGTGAAGCGATGGCCCGGCTTTTCGCTATAAGTCTGGGCGCCGTCAAAGTCATGGATTGCGGTCATGACATAGTCGCCAGCGGCTTTATCCGGGCAGACGGCATCGACCTGGTGGCCAATCATCTGCAGCGCCTGAAAAGGAACCATTGTTTCGTAATCTTCGGCATAATCGCCGACCAGCATTAGGATTTTCTTGCTCATCTTTGTGTCTCGTTGTGGGCGAAAGGTGTCTTAGATATAGCCTGGCGACTTGCAGAATGCGAACCGTTCAGGATGCCGACGACGGTGTCGTGTGCGTCTTGTAACCGGGCTCATGTTTTTTTGCTAACGACAACTTTGTCCGACATCGCGCTGTGGCTCGTTATCCGCAAAAAATCGGTTTGTGGGGAGTAAGGGGAGCAGAAGAATATTGTTACCGTTTAGATTTCGCGCCTGCACTATTAAGCGTCCGCCGCGAAGGGGCAATCGGATGGAAGCCAGATATTATCCCTCTGAGTAATTTATTGCGTTGTTACGCTAAATTTGCATAATGAGCGAATTATATTGCCCCGGTCGTCTCTATGGTTTCCTTTATTCATCCGCTTAATGTTTTAGCACGCCTTATAGTATCCATTGCAAACATTCCTTTGGTGCATTATTTATTGAATTTATCATTGGCTGTTGTTACACATTTCAAATATTGATATTCATGGTGCTTTTATTTTCGTGGTGAAAGGGGGGTGTTTATGAATAAATATAATTATTAGGTGGTTAAGTTGATCGGTAATCCATTTTTGCTTTATCATCGTCACGTTTCACATCAATATATCTTCAATAATTATTCCTTAAGGAAAGGAACTGCTATGG